>CAYZHW010000070.1:0-8034 GCA_964478105.1 uncultured Lachnospiraceae bacterium
TGTTCCTGCTGCTACAGCTGTTACTTTACCGCTGCTGTCCACAGTCGCAATCTTTGTGTCAGAACTGGACCAGGTAATGCTCTTATTGGTCGCATCGGAAGGCTCCACTGTCGCGGTCAGTGCGGCGCTCTCTCCAGCCTTCATAGTCAGCGCAGTCTTATCCAGCGTCACCTTGGTCACTTTCACATCTGCTTTGGAGAACGTGATTGAAGCAGAGCCGCTCACCCCATCAGCTGTCGCTGTCACAGTGACTGTTTTTGCTTCATCTGAAGTCAAAGTCACCGGTGATGCCGATGTATTTAACATTGGAGCAATTTGTTCTGCTTGCAGGATTCATTCTCGCTATTTTAAATTACATAGACAACAAAAAAAGATAACCGCCTGACTCTCACATAAGGCGGTTATTTTTTAATTACCATGTGGGAGGCAACCGTCACGGTGCTCCTACATCTTTATTTTAATCTATAACTTTTGGTTTGTCAATAAAATTTTATAAAAAGATACTAAAAACATAGGAAAAACCTGTTAAAAGCAGTTTATGCCGTTTCGAAATGTTCCTCGCGGTCTAAACAACCGCGTTCTGTACACAGAAACGGAATATTTCTAAAATTAGGTGCTAAACATAACCCCAGCCCTACGTAGCAGATATATAGCGACCGATGGTCGCCGCTACAAATATTGCTGTGTAGCGGCAGGCATTGCCTGCCACCAAGGTTTGCATAGATATAACATCGGCGTATGCCGAAATAAACGGACGGCCGATGGCCGCCCCTACGGTGGAAGGTGTGAAATTTTGTATTGTAGGGGCGTGCATTGCACGTCCTCAAAGATGTACTAGGTAAGGCAGACGGGCAGTTCGTACAGACATCGCATCTGTACGAGCTGCCCGTTTTTATTTAAGCGCCCCCAAAAAGTTTTCGGGTAGAGAACGTGGAGTGTGCTTTTGAAAAAAGCACACTCCACGCCTTGTCTATTCTCCCTTATATCTCCAAAAAGTCGCGTCTGTATTTTACGCCGAAGAATTCTGCAAGCTCGACCATTTGAGAGTCGGTTATCGTGTTGACTCTGGGCAGGTGAGCGGTAAGCATATATATCTGTGCCGCTTTTTCGACGGTTTCAATAAGACCGAAGGTCTCGTCCATCGTCTTGCCTGCGCCGTAGATTCCGTGCAGACCCCAAACAACGAGCCTGAACTCTTCCATCTTCTTTGCGGTCGCCTCGCCTATTGAGTTTGTACCGCAGAGCATCCACGGGAGCACGCCGATTCCGTCGGGGAATACGACGATGCACTCTGTGCACATCTCCCAAAGGCTGTGTGTGAATTTCTTGTCATCAAGCTCGTGAACATAGTTCATTGCGAGCGTGTATGTGGGATGCGTGTGCATAACGACTCTGTTCTCGGGATCGACTGAGAGACGCGCCATATGGCTCATAAGGTGCGCGGGGAGCTCGCTTGTGAACTTGCCGCCGTCCGCATATCCCCAGAGCAGATTTGCGGTACAGCCGTCCTCTGCTATTCTGATGATACCGAGGTTGGTCTCGGGATCTGTGTCAACGTTCTTGAAATATTTGCCAGTACCTGTCACGATAAATATCTTTCCGACAAGCGGCTTTGCGTCAAAACCGATCGGGATCTGTCTGATAGCCTTGTTTATGTCAAGGTACTCTGCGACCTCACCCTCGTCGAGCATATAGCTGATGTTTCCGCCGTTGCGCTCGTCCCAGCCGAGACGGTACATATTTGCTGTAGTCTTTCTCATCTCGCTCACAAAAGGAGCGGTCAAAATGTCTTTCATTTTATTATTTCCTTTCGTTTAAAACTTCTTTTTCGTACTTTTCTATCTCGGCATACCACTCGCCGTCTGCGGGCTTGCCGCAAGCTCTGCAGTATTCGTCCCAGATCTCGCCGAAGGGCATTGTCTTCATCTCTTCCTGAAGGACCATCAGTTTCGTCCAATTGCCCGCATCCTGGAGCGCTTTGAGTTCTTCGTTCGGCTGAAGAAGCGCGAACAAGAGCGCCTTTTGAAGGTTTCTGAAGCCGGTTACCCAAGCACTGATGCGGTTGATCGACGCATCGAAATAGTCGAGCGCAATAAATACGCGCTCAAGTCCGCCGCAACGTACTATTTCCTTACAAAGCTCCTTTGTCTCGTCGTCAAAGAGCACAACGTGGTCGGAGTCCCATCTTACACCGCGCGTGACGTGGAGCGCCATTTTTTTGTCGTAGGCGAGTATCGCCGATATCTTGTCGGAGACCACCTCGGTGGGGTGATAATGTCCGTTGTCCATAAGGCAGATGCAATCGTCTCTGCCCGATGCGTACTTAAGACACCACTCGGCACTGCCTACCGTGTAGCTCTCAACGCCGATTCCGAACACCTTGGATTCTGCGCAGGGGTAGACCTTCTCCTTGTCGAAGGGTTCGGAAAGTATCTCGTCAAACGACTTTTTGTAACGCTCTCTCGGTCCGAGCCGGTCCGCGGGAATGTCCTTGAAGCCGTCGCCCGTCCAGATGTTCATAACGCAGGGCTGACCGAGCTCATCTGCAAGGTAGCTCGAGATGCGCACACAAGCTTTACCGTGCTCCACCCAGAATTTTCTTGTCTCTTCATTGGGGCTCGAGAGCGTAAGCGGATCGCACTTGGGATGCGAGAAGAATGTCGGGTTGAAGTCGCATCCGAGTCCTCTCTCTTTGCAAAAGTCTACCCATTTCTTGAAATGCTTGGGTTCGAGCTTGTCGCGGTCGACCCAGCCGCCGTTTTCTTCATCAAATATCGCATAGCAGGCGTGAAGATTCATCTTCACCTTGCCGGGTACAAGCTCGATGACACGGTCAATGTCTGCCATAAGCTCCTCGGGACATCTTGCACGTCCCGGGTAGTTGCCTGTGGTCTGGATACCGCCCGTGAGCGGTTTGTTCGGGTCTGTGTCAAATCCGCGCACGTCGTCTCCCTGCCAGCAGTGGAGTGCTATCGGCACGTCCTTAAGCTTTGCGATCGCGCCGTCAACGTCAACGCCGAGCGCGGCGTATTTTGCTTTTGCTTCGTTGTAACTCATATTAAACTCCTTTTATGTTAAAACTTATTCTTACCGAATCTCTTGCTTCTTGCAGAGCCGCATACTCGCCTGCAGCTATCATCTGCACTATGAGGTTTCCTATCGCCGTGCCCTCGGTCGGACCTGCATAAACGTCAAGTCCCGTAGCGCGTGCAGTCAGCTCGTTTAAGTAATCGTCCTTGCATCCGCCGCCGACGATGTTTACGGATGTGTAGCGCTTGCCTGTGAGCTTCGAGAGGCCCGCTATCGCATCCTTGTAGCAATCCGCAAGGCTTGCGTATACGCACTGCATAAGCTCACCCACACTCTCGGGCACTCTTTGTCCCGTGGCGCGGCATTCCTCTTTTATGGCATCTGTCATACTGTCGGGCGAGAGAAATACGCTCTTGTTTACGTCGATGCGCGAGGGGAAATCGGACGCCGCCTTTGCCGCGTCGACCAGGTCGTCAAAGCTCCATTTTTTCTCGGACTCGACCCTTATCTCTTTGCCTGCGATGTACGCGACGCCGTTGAGCTCACGGCGTATCGACTGGATCATCCAAAGCCCCATAATGTTCTTCAGATATCTGAATCTGTACCACGCGCCGCCCTCGTTTGTGAAGTTCTCGGCGCACGACTCGGGTGAGGTTATCGGCTCGCTGTTCTCGACACCGAGCAGGCTCCACGTACCCGAGGAGATGTATACCGCATTATCGTCGCGCACGGGCACCGCAAGAAACGCCGAGCCCGTGTCGTGGGTCGCGGGGAGAATGACCGTCGTGCTGTAGCCGACCTCTGCCTCTATCTCGGGCAGAAGCTTGCCGAGTACCGTGCCGGGCATCGCAAGGGAACCGAAGATGCGTGCGGGAAGACCTAATTTTTCTATTATTTCGGTATCCCAATCCTTTTCTCTTGCATTCACAAGATTTGTCGATGTAGCGTTTGTGTATTCGTTCTGCTTTTTGCCGCAGAGCTTGAAGTTGAAATATTCGGGTATCATCAAAAAGCTCTTTGCACGCGCGAGCGCGTCCGGGTCTTCCTTTTTCAGTGCGGTGAGCTGGTATACCGTATTAAAGCTCTGGTACTGTATGCCCGCCCTCGCGTAAAGCTCGTTTGCGGGAATAACAGAATTGACGAGCTCCCGCATACCCTCGGTGCGCTTGTCTCTGTATGCGACCGCGTCGCCGACGATGGCGTCGTTTTCGTCAAGGAGCACATAATCGACCGCCCAGGTGTCGATGCCTACAGTCTCGGGGATCTTGCCGAGCGCTTTGCACGCCTTCATTCCCTCGATGATGCCGCACCACAGATTATCCATATCCCAGGTGTCGTGACCGTTCTTTCGTATCTGTTTATTGTCAAAGCGGTGTATCTCCTCAAGAACCATACGCCCGTTCTCGGTGTGACCGAGAATGTGCCGTCCCGAGGATGCACCGATGTCTATTGCAAGGTAGTATTTCATTGCTGTTCCCCCATACAAAAATATCCGTATTATAATTGTAACATCATAATACGGATAATTTAAAGGTCCTTATTTTTGTAAAAAAGTGTCCTCTGCTGCATCGCGGTATTTTTTCGGAGATCTTCCGTAAGCGGCGGCAAAGATGCGGTGGAAGTAGCTGATGTTTTCGTAACCCACCGCAAGCGAAATGTCAGAGACATTGCGGTCGGTCGAGCGAAGAAGAAACGCCGCCTGCGCAAGCCGCTTTTCCTGTACGAGATCGGTGTATGTCTTGCCCGTCTTGCGCTTTATCTCGCGCGAGAGCCACGACGGGTCGTAATGGAGTGCTTCCGCCGCCTCGGTGAGACTTCCGTATGCATAATTGGTCTCGATGTAACGAAGGAGCTTGAATATCGCTTCGTCTTCTTTGGTTTTTGAAACGAGCGTGTCGGTGTGCGAAAGAAGCTGCAAGAATATCAGCGTCATCGTCATCTGGCTCATATTCCGCTTGTTTTGCGTATCCTCAAGCAGAGTCCAGAGCAGATTTTCGACAAGATTCTGTATCGGCTTTACCTCGGATACGCGAAAATGCAGATATCCAGGGCCCGAATTGCCCCGCGTAAGGCTGTCGACGATAAAACGCCGAAGCGGTGTCTCCTCTTCACCGAGCGCCGCAAGGCTTGCGGCAAAAAAGTCGGGGAGCACGATGAAATTGACCGCAATATCCCCCTCGAGCGCACGCTCTATCTCGTGCGTAGCGCTCTCGGACAGAAAGAGAAGCTCGCCCGCCGAGAGCTTGATGCGCTTGCCGTTGACTATATGCTCGGTCGACCCCGCGCACATATAGACCACCTCGACATAGTCGTGCGTGTGGCTCGGGAAATGTATGAATCTTGTGTGCGGGCGGATGGTTATAAGCTTGCCCGCGGCAAGAAGTTTGCGCGAGTTTACAACGTTGACTCCGCCCTGCATATAAAGCTCACGCTCAATGGTGTCTCTGCCGTCGAGTATTTTTTGCTCCTCGGCGGTGATCGGCAAAAAGTGATCAAGTATGCGCTTGTCTATCTTTGTCTGCATATTTCTTCTCCGAAAAAAGTGTCTTACGCTGTCATTATATCACAGAAAAAAGCACGGCGCAAGGCGAAAAAATATTTGCGCTTTTTTTGAAAATCCGTCATTTTGTTAAAAAATGTGAATATAAAATTGTTCAAATGGGAAAAAGTTAACGCTTTTTGTGTTAATTATTGACGACTTTAACACTTTGTGGTATAATATTTTCGGAAAAACCTAAGAAAACGTTTTTCACAATAATACAGTAAGGAGAAAGAAAACATGAAAAAAATGCGCACTATCTTCTCGGTCATTATGGTGTTAATCATAATGGCATCGGCATTCACCATTGTCCCCTCTGCCGCAGAGTATAAGGAGGGCGACGTGCTCTTTTCCACAGATTTCTCCGATTTTGACGCGAGCAAGCTCACTCCGTACGGCTATGCGGCTTCCTCCGGCGCGGTAAAGGCGCTTGAGGTCAAGGACGGTGCTCTCCATATGGACACCGACATTGTCGACGCAACGGGTGCTTTTGTCAGCGGACGCTACGGCACACGCGTTATGTTCTACGACATTCCCGATGACGTACTGACCTTCTCGGTCACCTGCGACATCACCATCAACAAGATCCACAACACCGAGCGCACCTCCTACGGTCCCGGACTTCTGATCGCCGATAACGGCGTGTCCGACGCCGATATGACCGCATCGAACGCATTTTTCTCAATGTTCTGGATGCGCCTTACAGGATTTGCGACTTCGGGTATCTACAATTACGGCGACACGACCTTCAACCACGTAAGCAAGAACGAGGCGGGCTTCTGCGAAGACGAAACGACCTACACGATCCAGATCTTCGTTGACGCGACAAATCCCGACGATCCCATCGGTATGTTCAAGGCGACCAACCACTCGCTCAACTCGGTATATGAGACAGACTACTTCTACTATAACAGCGCTCTTTCCAATACGATGATCGGTATCTACAACAACGGTTGCGACATCACCGTTGACAACCTTACCGTAACCTACGGAAACGCTTATTTCGAGATAGTCGAAGAGGAAGAGACGACGGCAGCGCCCGAGACTACAAAGGCTCAAGAGACTACAAAAGCGCCCGAGACCACAAAAGCACCCGAGACTACAAAAGTACCCGAGACGACGGCAGCCCCCGAAACCACAAAGGCTCCCGAGCCTGTTGAGAGCGGATGCGGCGCAGCTATCGGCGGCGGAATCATAGTAACGGTGGCACTTCTTGGCACTGCTTGGGTATCGAAGAGAAGATAAATTTTTAAAATTCATCCCGTCTGCAAATCCCTAAAGCAAAAAATATGGAAAAAGACCGCTTCGGCGGTCTTTTTTATCTGTGCGGTTTTGTGGCGAGCAATGCTCGCCGCTACGGGCGCGATCGTTCATTTGTAGAGGCGACCATCGGTCGCCATTTTTTTTGCACATATCTTACATCGGAGCGAACTGTTCGATGTTTTGTGGCGAGCAATGCTCGCCGCTACAGGTGTAATCGTTCATTTGTAGGGGCGACCATCGGTCGCCATCTTTTCATAAAAGGCCCGAGGGCGTACCGATATCGGTACGCCCTCGAAAATTATTCATCAAAAATCAAAAATTTGTATTCGGGCACATCAAGCTCCTTTGATATCTTGAAGAGTGTATCAAAAGAGATAGGTGTCACCATATTCGGCGCTTCAATGTGTCCGACGAAAGTTGTTGTTAGTCCAATACGTTCTGCAAGTTCTTCTTGTGTCAAACCTCTCAACTTGCGATAATAGGCTACCTTCAGTCCGATTTGTATATATTTTAATTCAAATTCACGTTCCACATTTTCACCTCATTTTATAGTATTCTATCAAAATAAGTAAAATATTGACACGAACTGATTTTTGATATATACTAACTGTAAAGACAAGAAAATAACTCACAGAACGTATTTACTGTTTTACCGATAGTAAAAAAGGAGAAAAATGATCGATTTTAAGAAAATAACAAAAGAAGAACTGGATGCCCTGCTTCCGTACGCGGGACTGTCAAAGCGCGGTGTGGCAAGGCGGATAGTGCATTTCTTTCGTACAAACGGCACTGCTGATCTGCCCGAGTACAGGAAGCTCTGCGATGACGCATTCGAATACCTTTGTGAGAGCGCCGATGATGAGCTGTCTGCCGAAGAGCGTGAATTATATAAATCTATTGTAGGAAAATATGACGGCGCCCCGATATTTACAAAAAAGGATATAGAATTGTTTTTGTGAAAAAGCATCGTAACAGCGGTGCTTTTTTTATTTTTTTTCTTGACAAACCTAAAACGATTTAGTATAATATATATACAAAACAACTAAAACGATTTAGTAAAAATTATTTTAAGGAGGATATTATTATGGCAAGAGCAGGCGGACCCGGATCGTTCGTATTCGGCGAAGAAGAAAAGAAAGAAGTTATGGAAGTCCTTGAAGGACGTTATCTGTTCCGTTACGGTGCAGCTGACACAGAGGGCT
>CAYZHW010000071.1:0-7917 GCA_964478105.1 uncultured Lachnospiraceae bacterium
AGGACAATTTCAATAAAACAAAATATCAGCATTACATTGACGAGCCTTATTTTCGCTTAATACATAGTCTGCAAGACCTGTCTGTTCAAGTGCTTCCACAGGGATATTCGCTTTGTAAAGCCACTTTGAAGGACTTTGCGGAGCACATCAATAGCTGCTATAGCAAGATCGGTGTAACAGAAGCCGACCTACGAGACTACACAGCTCGCCCTGTATATGATTCTGCTTTATGGTTGGCAATTAAGGATAACCAAACCGATGAAGTGGTTGCAACAGGAATTGCCGAACTTGACAAAGAGATTGGTGAGGGCGTTTTAGAGTGGATTCAAGTATCGGAACAACATCGTGGATATGGATTGGGCAAATATGTTGTTTCAGAGTTGTTATGGCGAATGAAAGAAAACGCCAAGTTCGCTACTGTATCCGGTCAATGTAATAACCCTACAAATCCAGAGGTGCTGTATCGCAAGTGTGGATTTACCGGTTCTGATGTTTGGCACGTTTTGAGAAAGAGGTAAACAGATGGCTACTTGGATTACACATTTAATGATTGCGGATGGCGTTCTTGAACGTATTCCGAACTTAGATAGACATGGTTTCTGCGTTGGTAATATCGCTCCGGATTGCAACGTAGAAAACGAAGATTGGACGGCATTTACACCGTCCAGAGAAATGACACATTGGATGCAGGGCGAACGAAAGAAAGCGTCGGATTGCGATGCTTTCTGTGATGAGTATATCTTAAAGCGTAAAGACAAGATCAAATCTGCAGAAGAATATGCGTTTTTGCTTGGGTATTATGCCCACCTGATTACAGATGCGGCATTTCAAGCTATGGTCCGAGACGAAGAACGTATGAAAGCAGTTTGGAAGCGTATTAAAGCGGACGAAAAACTGAGTGTTGTAGGCACCGATATGGATGAAACATGGGATTCGGTAAAAAAGCTTATTCCCAAGAAAGACCGGATGCGTGAGATCTATGCAATTGAAGCCGAGTATCTGAGCGAACATCCGAACTGCGGTTATCTAACAGAGATACTTACTTTGAAAGCTTTTCCCGATTTTATTGATTATCTCCCCAAAGGAAGTATCGTTCGAAAGATCAGTGTGATGGGTTATTTGCCTAAGAGGGACAAGTCGATGAACAAGTTTATTTCTTTGTCTCCTGACGAGTACGCCGAATTTACAGAAGGTACAATACAGCTTATAGTTAATCAATTTACCGATAAAAATTTGATGCATTGAGCGAAACCACATAGAGCATCTTCGTGAGTAACGATGTGCTTTATTGTCTGTCTTGTTTCTTGACTTGGCATTCTGAAATAAAGAAAAATCGGAGGTTCGTTATGAACCTCTGAACTGGTCTGAGTGACAAGAACTATACTCGCGCGGCCCTCCACCGTCGCATAGTCGTCTGCCGTCGCCTGCGTCCCTCGGCTCGGCACACTCCTTGCTTGGGGCGGTTTTGCTCGTTGAAAACGATACTTAATCGTTTTCAACTTCGCTACCCAACCACCCCAAGAAGCTGTCTTCGACAGCACTTGGTGCGGCAGAATGACCGCAAGTTCAAAAGCTATCGCCAAGAATGGAAAAAGCAGAACAGACACAAGGTCTATCCTGCTTTTCCTGGTCTGAGTGACAAGACTTGAACTTGCGGCCTCTACCACCCCAAGGTAGCGCGCTACCAGCTGCGCCACACCCAGATCTTGTACGCTTTTCTCACGTACCCGAACATTATAGCACAAGTTTTTAATAAAGTCAAGAAGATTTTTAAATATTTTTTTATTATTTTGGAATTTTTTCTGATTTGGATTTTCGGGGTAAATAATTTTTTGCAAAAAACCGAAAAAAGCTATATTTACAAATCATCAACTTTATGATATAATAGAAAAAAGTCTAAAAAGAAAACAATTTGTTGACAAAGAAATAATTTTGTGTTACAAAAATAATGGGCTTTTTTCCTATTTTTTTATTTTCGGCTTTTGGAGGCTTCGGCTTTCTTATATAAAGCAACTCGCGATTGGTTTGAGCGGGGATATTCCTTTTGCTCGGCTGCACGGGTGAAAAAACATTTTGAGGAGGAACATTAAAATGTTCAAGAAACTGTTATCCCTTTGTTTGGCGGTTGTTATGGTTGCCGCTCTCGGCGTAACTATGACAAGCTGCGGTAACTCCGGCAACGATGATTTCAAGCTCGGTGTTATCCTTCTTCACGATGAAGCGTCTACATATGACCTTAACTTCATCGAAGCAGTTGAGCGCGCTGCAAAAGAGCTCGGTCTCTCCGACGACCAGATCGTATTCAAGAAGAACATTCCCGAGTCCAACAAGTGCTATGAGGCTGCGGCTGACCTTGTTGACGAAGGATGTGACATCATTTTCGCTGACAGCTTTGGTCACGAGACATATTTGCTCAAGGCTGCTAAGGAGTTCACAAATGTTCAGTTCTGCCACGCTACAGGTACAATGGCTCACACAGAAGGTCTTTCCAACTTCCACAATGCTTTCGCTTCCATCTATGAGGGCAGATTCCTTGCAGGTGTTGCTGCAGGTATGAAGCTCAACGAGATGATCAACGCAGGCAAGATCACAGCAGATCAGGCTAAGATGGGTTACGTTGGTGCGTTCACATTCGCAGAGGTTATTTCCGGATACACATCCTTCTACCTCGGCGCTAAGTCTGTATGCCCCAGCGTTACAATGGAAGTTCAGTTCACAGGCAGCTGGTACGACGAGATCAAGGAGAAAGATGCTGCTACAGCTCTTATCAACAACGGTTGCGTTCTTATTTCCCAGCACGCTGACTCTATGGGTGCTCCCTCCGTTTGCGAAGAGAAGAACGTTCCCAACGTTTCTTACAACGGAAGCACATTGGCTTCTTGCCCCAACACATTTATCGTATCTTCCAAGATCGACTGGACACCTTACTTCGTATACATCTGCAACAGTGTTAAGAACGGCACAGAGATCGCAGTTGACTGGACAGGCACTATCGCTACAGGCTCTGTAGCTCTTACAGACGTTAACACACAGGTTGCTGCTGAAGGAACACAGGCTAAGATCGATGAGATCAAGGCTAAGCTCGCTTCCGGTGAGTTAAAGGTATTCGATACTGCTACATTCACAGTAGGCGGACAGGCTCTCACATCCTATATGGCAGACGTTGACACAGATGCTAATTTCGAGAAGGATACAGAGGTTGTTAAGGACGGTTACTTCCACGAGTCCGAGTACCGTGCTGCTCCTTACTTCGACGTACAGATCGACGGCATCACACTTCTCAATACAAACTTCGGTTAATATTTACCGCAAAACGGCAAGCGGAGCATATGCTCCGCTTGTCTCGGTTTTGCAAGTCTTGAGCAATCTGCTTCATATGGGAGCGGTTTGCTGAAAATTTGCATATACATTTTGCTTTTTGGAGGGAATTCATGAACAAACCGATCGCGTTGGAGATGAAAAATGTCTCCAAGTATTTTGGTAACCTTGTGGCAAACAAGAATGTAGATCTGACCGTATACCGCGGTGAGATCCTTGCTATTCTCGGCGAAAACGGTTGCGGCAAGACAACGCTTATGAATATGATCGCGGGAATCTATTACCCCGACAGCGGAAATATCTTTGTTGACGGCAACGAGGTGGTCATTCGTTCTCCGAAGGATGCGTTCCGTCACGGAATAGGTATGATACATCAGCACTTTAAGTTGGTAGATATCTTTACCGCAGCGGAGAATATCGTTCTCGGCGTGAAGGACGAACAAAACTACAATATCAAAGAAGTCAACCGCCGTGTCGCTGAGATCGCAGACAAATACGGTTTCCATATCGATCCTAAGAAAAAGATATACGAGATGTCGGTGTCTGAAAAGCAGACGGTCGAGATACTTAAGGTGCTCTACCGCGGTGCCGATATCCTTATCCTGGACGAACCCTCGGCTGTGCTTACTCCTCAGGAGACCGACAAACTCTTTGACGTGCTCCGCCGTATGCGTGAGGACGGAAAATCGATCCTTATAATCACCCACAAACTCCACGAAGTCCTTTCCATTTCCGACCGCGTTGCGGTACTTCGCAAAGGTGAGCACATTGCCACGGTAGAGACGGCTGGGACAAGCGCCCCTGAGCTTACCGAGATGATGGTTGGTAAAAAGGTTGAGCTTAATATAGACCGTCCCGAGCCCCATAATGTGTGTGACAGACTTGAGATCAAAAATCTCAATATGACCGACGCCGACGGAATAAAGGTGCTTGACAATGTCACATTCACTGCGCGTGCGGGCGAGATACTCGGTATCGCGGGAATTGCCGGAAGCGGACAGAGAGAGATCCTGGAAGCCGTCGCAGGCCTTAAGAATCTTGAATCGGGCGAGATCATTTTTAACCGTCCGAAAAAGAATCTGCCTGTCTCCTTCTACCACAAAACATATGCTGAGGTCATTGCCCTTGCAGCAGAGGGAAAATTCCATTATGAAGACGGCACACCCGTTGACTTTACCGGTATGTGTTCCTCTCATATCAAGGAGCTGGTAAACTCCGGCAAGGTTCTCTTTAACGAGGATGACGTTATGAATCTCCGCGATAAAACTCCGATCCAGATACGCGAGCTGGGAGTAAGACTCTCTTTCGTGCCCGAGGACAGACTCGGAATGGGACTTGTCGGAAATATGGACCTTGTCGACAATATGATGCTCAGAAGCTACCGCAAGGGACATTCTGTATTCGTCGACCGCAAAAAGCCGGGCGACCTTGCAAAAAAGATCGTAGACGAGCTTGAGGTGTCTACGCCAAGCACGCATACACCCGTAAGACGTCTTTCGGGCGGTAACGTTCAAAAGGTGCTTGTAGGACGCGAGATCGCGGCGGCGCCCACGGTTCTTATGGCGGCATATCCGGTGCGCGGACTTGATATCAATTCCTCTTACACCATATACAATCTGCTCACAAAGCAAAAGGATAACGGAGTTGCCGTTATCTTCGTCGGAGAAGATCTTGACGTTCTTGTAGAGCTTTGCGACCGCATACTTGTTATTTGCGCAGGGCGCGTAACGGGTATTCTCGACGGTAGAAATACCACCAAAGAGGAGATCGGTCTGCTTATGACAAAGACCGAGCAGGGAACAGATGAAAAAATATCGGAGAAGGAGAGTGGCGACAGTGAAAATGCGTGATAAACATATAAGTGAACCGTTGTTTCACATAGTAAAGCGAGACACCATACCGCTTTGGAAATCTATGGTAATACGTGTCATTGCTGTAATTGCGGCGTTGCTTCTTTGCGCTTTTCTTTCGATATTTATGATAGAAGCTAATCCTGTCGATTTCCTGGGAACCTTGGTTGAAGGTGTACTTGGCTCGACACGCCGTCTTTGGAAATTCGCAAAAGACTCGGCAGTTCTTTTGTGCATAGCTCTTGCTATCACTCCTGCTTTCCGTATGCGTTTTTGGAATATAGGCGCTGAGGGGCAAACGCTTATCGGAGCGCTTGCTTCGGTTGCGGTTGCATATTATCTCGGCGGAAAGCTGCCAAACGGAGTTTTGCTTATCCTTATGTTTATCGCTTCTGTTATCGTCGGTGCGATCTGGGGCGGTATTCCCGCTATCTTTAAGGCAAAATGGGAGACCAACGAAACGCTCTTCACACTTATGATGAACTACGTTGCCTCCGGTCTTGTAGCATATTTCCTGCTTCTTTGGACACCGAGCGGATCGAGCGTTCTCGGAGCACTCTCTGTGGGACATCTTCCCGTGATCGTTCACGAATATTTCTTGCTTATAGTCGCAGTGCTTGTTTTGACCGTACTTGTATACATATACCTGCAGTACACCAAGCAGGGATATGAAATATCGGTCGTGGGTGAGAGCGAAAACACCGCGCGTTATATCGGTATCGGTGTAAATAAAGTCGTCATCCGTACGATGCTCGTGTCGGGCGCTGTCTGTGGAATTGCAGGCTTCCTTATAGTAAGTGCACTTGACCACTCGGTCACGACAACAACTGTCGGGGGAATGGGCTTTACCGCTATTATGGTATCATGGCTTGCTAAATTCAATCCGCTCGTGATGATCGGAACATCTGCATTTATAACATTCTTGCAGCAGGGGTCCTCGCAGATCACGACCAACTTCAACATAGATTCGGCATTCCCCGATATGGTGATCGGCATCGTCCTCTTCTTTATCATCGGATGCGAATTCTTTATCGGTTACCGACTTAAATTCCGTGAAACACACAAGAAAGGAGAAAAAGCATAATGAATCCGTTTCTTGATTATCTGCTTACATCTATTCCGCTCGGAATGACCTTTCTCTACGGTTGTACGGGAGAGATCCTGACCGAAAAGGCGGGACACCTTAACCTCGGTATTCCCGGTATAATGTGTATGGGCGGCGCGTGCGGATGCTTGGCGCTCAAGCTTATGAACGGCACTGATATCCCGCCTGTTATGATCGTTATTATCGCTATTCTCGCGGCATTTGTCGGCGGTATCCTTATGGGTATGATATACAGCTTCCTGACGGTTACTCTCAAAGCTAACCAGAACGTTACAGGTCTTGCAATGACGACCTTCGGCGTGGGTACGACCAAGTTTATTATGTCGGGAATGGCTACAAACGCTATGCAGTATCTCTATGCGCTCGATTATTTCCGTTTCCCGTTTTCGGAGAAGACCACATCGCTCAAATATAACGGAGTTATGGTGTATCTTGCTATTATTATCGCGATAGTTGCATCGTATGTTCTCACACGTACTCGCGTGGGTCTGCACCTTCGTGCTGTAGGTGAAAATCCTGCAACAGCGGATGCGGTAGGTATCAACGTAACTCTTTACAAGTACGTCGCGACCGGCATCGGAAGCGGTATAGCGGCACTCGGCGGTCTGTTCTACATAATGGATTACGCAGGTTCCTATGAGGCGTACAAGAGCATTGAGGCTCTCGGCTGGCTTGCAGTCGCGCTCGTTATCTTCACACTTTGGAGACCGCATATCAGTATAATCGGATCGATACTTTTCGGTATGCTCTATCTTGCGGGCTCGCGTATACCCACGCTTCTCGGTATCAAGCTTGATATAAGCGCGACACCGCTTCTCCAGATGCTCCCCTACGTTGTTACGATAATAGTTCTTATCGTGACCAGCGTGAGCAAAAAACGTGAAAATCAGCCTCCTGCGGCACTCGGACTCCCGTATTTCCGCGAGGAAAGATAACTTTACAAAACAACGGCAAAGCGAAAAAATCGCTTTGCCGTATTTTTTATTGCAAAAATATATCACATATCGTGTCTATCTTTATCTTTGATGTGTCGGTGAAAACAAGGACGCGCTCGTATTTGTCGATGCGTTTGAGTTTGCCCGTAAAATGCACATACGCACCGCCGGATTTTTTTGCATCGGGACGAAAATAAATAAGAGACACACTCGGCTGTTTTTCTGTGCTGTCTGCGATCGCACGGAGCTTGGTGTCGATCTCGCAGATCTTATTTTCATCGTAGTCTCCGAGTGTATCGGTCTGCCTTGCGGTTTCGCATATCTCATCGCTGTGTCCGTTCAGAGCGGCAAATGGTGCAAACTGTGCTGCGCGGTCTGTTTGCGGCATCGGACGATGTGTGCGTGATATCGGCCGCGAGAGTGCGATTATAGCGGCGTATTTTTCTGTTGCGCTCATTATGCCCTGTGACCGCCGATCTGCGCGTTTCTAGCTCTTGCGGTCGCTCCTTCTTCAAAGTTCATTCCCTTTAATATGATGTTTTTTCCGTATCTCTTTTTTAATTCTATTACTGTTTTTTGCATACTTTTTTCTCTTTCAAATAATAATTTTTCTTCTTCTTGCTTTTTGGCGATCTTTTCTGTATCTGCGAATATGTCAAGCTGTTCCCATATGGGCGGTGCGCTTTTTATTTCACTTTCATATGCTATC
>CAYZHW010000072.1:0-7836 GCA_964478105.1 uncultured Lachnospiraceae bacterium
ATGAGCCTTATGTCGAGTCTGTCGCGTACACACCGAGCGAGGACGGAACTGTTGATGGGGTGACTTCGGTATATCCCACGACAACGCTTATTAGCGACACCGAGGGTGTTGTGATAGAGTGCGAGTATAACAAGGACGCAAACAAGGTGATAGCAAGGCTTACCGAAGCGGTAGCTGCCCTTAGCAAAAACGCGTAAGTTTCTACCATTTTTGGTTTCTCAAAAAAGACAGACCCTGCTGTATGCGGGTCTGCCTTTTTTTGTTAACATTTTTTTAAAAAACTATTTGCAATGTTGCATATTGCGTGATATAATTAAAAAAATGGGCATTTTTAGGTCAACCGAATAATATACAAAACTACAAAAAGGAGAGACTGTTTTGCAGAAGACTATAAGACGTATTTTTCTCGTATTTACAGATATTATTGCTATAGCGCTGTCCTGCTTTTTATCCTTGGCGTCAAGATTTGATTTCAAATTGAATACCATCCCGACGCAAGAGTGGAGCGATATACTCTATTTCTTCGCATTTGCCGTAGCACTGTCATTGGTTTTGTTTTCCCTCTTTCATTTGTACAGCAGTGTGTGGAAGTATGCGAGTATAATAGAAGTGGTAAATATCTTTTCGGCGAGCATCGTGTCTGTATGCGCACAGCTTGTTATAATGAATCTGCTGGAGCGCGATTATCACTTTGTTTTTTATATCCTATATTTCTTCTTCTTAAGTTTCACAGTCTTGTGTGTGAGATTTTTCTACAGATTTTTAAGACTTATACGAAAGAGTGTTGTGCACGAGGGTAATGACTCCGTTACGGTTTTGATCGTAGGTGCGGGTGAAGCCGGAAATACTATTGTAAAAGAGCTCGTTTCAAGCTATAAGGTGAATTACCGTATTGCTTGTATCGTCGACGATAACCCCGCAAAGAAGGGAACTTTTGTGTGCGGTCATAAGGTCGCGGGCAACAGAAACGATATTCCCAAACTTGTTAAAAAATATGAAGTAAAGGAAATTATGCTCGCTCTTCCTTCGGCATCGAGAGCCGATATGAAGGATATCGTGAGCATTTGCAAGGAAACGGGCTGCAAGCTGAAAACACTGCCCGGACTTTACCAGCTTGTAAACGGAGATATCAATGTCGGCATAATGCGTGATGTCGAGATCGAAGATCTGCTCGGACGCGAGCCTATAGTGATGAATACAAACCAGACCTTCGATTACATAGTCGGAAAGACGGTGCTCGTTACGGGTGGCGGCGGCTCTATCGGAAGTGAGCTTTGCCGTCAGATAGCAAAGCACGATCCGAAGAAGCTTGTGATCGTTGACATATACGAAAATAATGCGTACGATATCCAGCAAGAGCTTCTTTCTCAGTATCAGGATCTGGACCTCGTCGTTCTTATCGCCTCGGTGCGCGATGAGATAAGACTTGAGGATGTTTTTGCAACATACAGACCCGACGTTGTATATCACGCGGCGGCGCACAAACACGTTCCGCTTATGGAAGTAAGTCCGAACGAAGCGGTCAAAAATAACGTGTTCGGCACACTCAACGTCGCTTCTATGTCGGACAAGTACGGCGTAAAGCGATTCGTTATGATATCCACCGATAAGGCTGTAAACCCGACAAATATTATGGGTGCGACCAAGCGTATATGCGAGATGATCGTGCAGACATACAACCGCAGATCGAAGACAGAGTTCGTCGCGGTCAGATTCGGAAACGTTCTCGGAAGCAACGGAAGCGTTATTCCGCTCTTTAAAAAGCAGATCGCGGCAGGCGGTCCCGTGCTTGTAACACATCCCGATATCATCAGATATTTTATGACTATTCCCGAGGCGGTCTCGCTCGTTATACGTGCGGGCGCGGCGGCAAAGGGCGGCGAGATATTCGTACTCGATATGGGTGAGCCTGTCAAGATACTTGATCTTGCAACCAACCTTATCAAGCTTTCGGGATACACTCCTAACAAGGATATTATGATCGAATATACCGGACTCCGTCCCGGTGAGAAACTTTATGAGGAGCTTCTTATGGACGAAGAGGGACTTCAGAGTACAGATAACGAGCTTATCCATATCGGTAAGCCGATAGATGTTGATGAGGAAGAGCTTTTTGCCAAGCTTGAGGTGCTTCACGATGTATGCTTCAACGAAAAGGAAGGAGTGTACGAGCTCGTCCACGATCTTGTACCGACATTTACGGGACGCCCGCAAAAATGATGTAAAAAATGGAAAGGACTTTGTAAAAAAAGTCCTTTTTCTTATTTGTATTGATTTTTGTATCGACCGATACTATAATAGCATTATAAGGAAATCCGGAGGTTTATTATGTTCAAAACGATCACCCCCGAGACGGCAGGCATATCCTCCCGCCACGTTACAAAATTTATAAAGCTGCTTGAGCGCAGAGGACTTGTTATGCACAGTGTTCTTCTTATGCGAGGAAACGATATCTTCGGTGAGTATTATTGGAAACCCTTTGATGAAAAATTCTGCCACAGAATGTACTCAGAGACAAAAAGCTACGTCGGTGTGGCAATCGGACTTTTGGAGGAAGACGGCCTTCTCTCTCTTGATGATAAGATATGCAGATTCTTCCCGGATAAGATAGACAGAGAACTCCCGCCTTATCTTGCATCTCAGACGGTGCGCGATATGCTCACGATGTCGACCTGCGGAGAAGCTCCAAACTGGTTCCCGCACGCTGAGCCCGACCGCACCCGCCTTTATCTGAACGAGAATTCTGCGGATCATCCTTCGGGTATGCTTTACCGTTACGACAGCGCAGGCTCGCAGGTGCTGACCGCTCTTGTTGAAAGGCTTTCGGGAAAGAGCCTGTTTGATTTTTTGAACGAACGCATCTTCTCTCACCTCGGCACATTTAAAACCGCGTCCATACTCAAGACTAAGACAGACGACAGCTGGGGCGATTCGGCACTGCTTTGCACTACGCGCGATATGGCAAGCTTTGCGCGCTTCGTTATGAATTACGGCACGTGGAACGGTAAGCGACTTATGAATGAAGAGTACCTTCGCACCGCCACATCAAAGCTTGTCGACAATAACGAAGGCGGCTTTGATGACGTTTTCACACAGGGATACGGATATCAGATATGGCGTTGCAGAGATGATTCCTTTGGATTTAACGGAATGGGCGCACAGCTCTCGATCTGTATGCCCGACAAAGACCTTATCTTTGTCTGCACGGCTTACAACTATGGATTTGATAGCGCAAAGAGTCTGATACTTTCTGCTTTCTTTGAGGAGATCGCCGACAATATAGGAGCGTCACTGCCCGAGGATAAAGAGGCTTATGAAGAAAGCCTTGAGATCGCAAAAACGCTTGAGCTTTCTTACCTCAAGGGCGATACTTACAGCGATCATCAGTGCGAGATAAACGGCGTTGAATATGTCTGCGAAAAGAATCCTATGGGTATCACCCGCTTCTCGTTCCGCTTTAAAGGAGACGAGGGAGAGTTCCGCTACACAAATGCTCAGGGGGATAAGGTGCTTCGTTTCGGACTTGGCAAGAATGTGTTCGGAAAGTTTCCGCATCTCGGGTATTTCAGAGAGCACGGCGGCGTACCTACGACCGACGGATATATGTATAATTGTGCGGCTTCAGCCGAATGGTGCGAAGAGAAGAAGATGCATCTTCGTGTAGATTTTGTAGATATTTATTTCGGAAATATGTTCGCGACCTTCTCGTTTAAGGGGGACACCGCGCTTGTGAAGATGATACGAAACTCCGAAGCCTGCCTGTACGATTACCGGGGAATGATGATAGCAAAGAGAAAGTGAAAATAATGATAAAAATGCTTCCCGTAAGGGAAGCATTTTTTTAATATTCGATATCATCAATAAGGCCGTAGCCGATAAGTCCTGCCAAAAGGGGGATCTCACGTTTTACTGCGTCTGACATACGTTCGTCATTTGCCCAATTTTCGTACGAGCCTGCAGGACAACCCGATATTTTTATCGAGCGGGGAAGGTATAACTTCGCAAGCGCAAGGCTCCTGCGAAGATGCGATGCCGATGTGACGATCATACAGCTTTTTGTAAACTGTATCTTCAAGCGTCTGTTGATCTGAAGCGTACCGAAGATCATATTTTCCTTTGTGGTGGTAGCTTCTTCTTCAAGTATTATTGCCTCTTCGGGAACACCCAGCGACAGAAGTATGTCCGCCATAAAGCGAGCTTCGCTTTTGGTCTCGCCGTTATATTCCCACTTTACACCGCCCGTGGGGATAATATGCTTTACTCTGCCGTCGTGCCAGAGCTTTGCCGCGATATTTGCACGTTCTGCGGCATTCTCGGGGCATGTGCCGAGCAGAAGCGCAACATCAGCGCTCGAGCCGTCGTCACCGGTGCTCCCAAACACTATCTCGGTTATCCGATCATTTGTGAGCTTTTCTATTTGTTCGGGTGTTGTTTTTGATAGCCACATATTTTTCCCTCACAAGTCGTATTTGTTATTGTATTTCATATCGGGCCCGTCTGCGTAAAGATGCGACATATCCGAATAGCACAGGCACTGGGGCGCAGTGACACCGTTTTCATTGTTCTTGAAATGGAGCACCGTCACGCCCGTGTGAGCGTAATAGAACGATGACCACATCATATGTATCGGAATATGGAGCAGAGTCGATATCCACGCGCGCGCCATAGCCGAATGGCAGAAGAGCGCGACCTTCTCCTCGTTGGGATAAAGGATGCGATATACGCCGTTTTCCTCTTTGTATCCGAGGCGTTCGAGGAATTTGCCCCCCTCTTTTTCGATGTGATCGACCGCTTCTTTCATTCTCGTCTGGGAGAATCCCTGCGCCTCGTAAGCACGCTCATAAGGGAGGTCGATATTGCCGTTCTCGCGGTAGTATGTGTTCTGAAGATCGGTGACCGATTTGAGCTTTCCGTCGGGGAAGGGGGTCTTTCTCTCGTCGCCTATCTCGTGCGCCCATTCCTCGACCGTGTATTCAAGTCCGAGCAGTCTGCACGCGGGTTCGGCGGTCATTTTCGCTCTGCCCATAGGAGATGTGAATATGCGGTCGATCTTCGATGCGGCGATACGCTTGCCCACCGATTCTGCCTGCAATTTGCCCTTTTCGGTGAGCGAATCGGTCGAATATATGGGGTCGCCGTGACGTATTATATACAAAAACATAACTTACTCCTGTGCTCTGAATGTGATATCTCCCGTTGTATCGTCCATTGCATCAACTATTGCAAGTGATTCAAGGCGGTATCCAAGGTTACGGATGACTCTGCCGCCTATCTGGAATCCCTTTTCGATCGCGATCCCGAGTCCGGCGACCGTTGCGCCCGAAGATTCCGTTATCGAGATAAGTCCCTGAAGCGCGCATCCGTTTGCAAGAAAATCGTCAACGATGAGCACTCTGTCGTCGGGCGTGAGGTATTTCTTTGAAACGATAACATTGTTTTTGTTGTTGTGGGTAAACGATTCGACCTCGGCAACGTAGACCTCACCGTCGATGTTTTTCGACTTGGATTTCTTGGCAAATACTATCGGCACTCCGAACTCCTTTGCGACGGGGTATGCGATAGCGATGCCCGATGCCTCAATGGTCAATACCTTCGTTATCTTTTCATCGGCAAAGCGTCTGTGAAATTCTCTTCCTATCTCGTCGAGAAGCTCAACATCGATCTGATGGTTCAAAAAACTGTCTACTTTAAGCACATTACCCGGCTTTACAAGTCCGTCTTTTACGATTCTTTCTTCCAAAAAATTCATTATTATGACCATAGCTTTTGCTTTTGCAAAAGCTTCCTTTCTCTTTGGGAATTGGGGCTGGTTTGCGGCAAAAGCCACAAAACCGTGTTTGAAAATTTATTTTCAAACTTATACTCCTTGTTGATAAGTATTATAAGCGAAAAGACCGCGCGAAAGGGAGTGCCCCTTCGCGCAGTCTTTGTTTGTTATATTGCCTTTGCGTTTGCAAGCAGATATTTTTCTGCCTCTGCGCACCAGAGTCCCTTGTTCGCGGCACAAAGCTTGTTAAGCTCTGCAAACATAGGATCTGTCTTGCCAAGCTCCTCGAAGTCTGCGATAGCAGTGAGGGGGAGTGAGATGTTTGTGTAGATGAGCTTCTTTCCGCCGGGGATCTTCGGGAGATTCAGAGTTGTCTCTGCTGCCGCGTCAAGACCGCCGATGTGTGTTACCATTGCGGAGGGGTTGATGAGACCTTCCTCTGTGAGCTTAACGCTCTCGCGAAGGTCATCTGTGTTACCGCCGCTCGTTCCTACGATGTGAGTGGATGTATAGTGTACGTTGTAGAAGTTGAACTTAGCCGAGAAATCTGTCTTTGTCGGACCTGCGAAGAAGTTGAGACATCCGTCGCGTCCGAGTATTGCATCTGCCTGCTCGACAACGCTTGCGACGGGTGCATATACGAATACGTCGTCGTATCCCTTACCGTCTGTGAGTGCGAGCATCTCTGCTACAGGATCGGCACACTTGCCTGTGTTGAGGTAAACGAGCTTGACGCCCTTTTTAGCCGCATCCTCGGGAGTCGAGAGCTCCATAGCGCGGGCGAGTCTTGCGTCATCAATATCTGTTACAACGATAAGAGAGGGCTTTCTGCCGCCGTTGATGGCGTAATCGATAGCGCCAAGACCCATAGGACCTGCACCTGCAAGGATCGCGAGGTTTCCGCCGATGCGGATGCCCATATCGTGAACGTAGCTTCCGTTTGTTGTGTGGTAGTTTGCGTGGTATCCGCCGACGATACAGGACATAGGCTCACCGAGCGAGCCGTAGAAGAAGGCGTCGCCGTTATACTCGATAAGCGAGTCTGTCTCCATTACCTCGTTGGGAAGGATCGCGTAGGTCGCGCCGCCGCCGCAGTATTTGTAGGAATATCCGGGAGCCGCAAGCGAGCCCTTGTAGTTGATGGCGGGCTGGATGATAAATCTCTGTCCTGCCTTGAATCTATCTGCCCATTTTGCGCCGACCTCAACGAGCTCACCGCAGAATTCGTGACCGAGGATGATGGGATTCTCGGCTACGTCGTCGGGAACTCTCTTGTGCTTCGCGCCCTGGATAGCCGCCTTATAGGACGACATACAGATGCTGTCGGATATGATATGTACAAGTATTTCGTCATCCTTTATCGCGGGGAGCTCGAACTCCTCGAGTCGGATGTCATTTTCACCGTAAAGGCGTATAGCTTTTGTCTTCATTTTTATTCTCCTTTGGGACAATAGTTTTACATCTACCATTATACTCCAAAAAAATCGCCAAGTCAATATTAATCGAGATAATCGTTGATCCTCGATTTGTCATATTTGCACGCACTTGCCATTACTTCGAGTAAAGTCTTGCCGCGCTCCCGCAGATCGTCGAGCATTACGTCTTCCTTCTTTGATCCGTTATGGAAAATTATTGCGCGGTCGAGAAAATGCTCTATCTCGTCTATCATATGAGTAGAGATGAGTATCGTCTCCTCACCCGTGAGCGTCGCCGAGAGGAGCTTTAAAAAATCGTGGCGTGCGAATACATCCTTGCCCAAAAAAGGCTCGTCAAGAAAATAATATTTCGTGCCTTTCGAAAAGCCGAGCGCTATCTCAAACTTTGCCTTTTGTCCCGTAGACATATAGCGCAGCTTTTTATCGTAGGGAAGATCGAAAAACCCCATAAGCTTTGTAAATCTGTCTCTGTCGAAACGGGGATAGAGCGCCGAGATCAGCTCAATGTGAGCGGCGGCGTCAAGCTCGGGGAAATACGAGCCCTCGCAGGTGATAAAGGATATCTCCTCTTTGCAATCGGCGGGTACCTTGCCGTCAAGCCAGACATCGCCGAACGAGGGTGCTATAATACCT
>CAYZHW010000073.1:0-7822 GCA_964478105.1 uncultured Lachnospiraceae bacterium
CTCAACTACTTTTACCTTTTCTCCGAAAATGTTGTTAAGACCTGTTGCAGACCAAGAGTCTGTAAGTTCAGCCATAACACTCGAAGGTGTAATGGGGTAGATGGCTGCTACTTCCGTAAACGCATAGCTGACATGCGCGGCGGCAGTATTACCATCCATAGAAATTTTCTTTCTTGCCATGGATAATATCCTCCTGATTGAGATTTTTGATTTTTTCAAACCATACATATATATAATAACACTTCTGAATCAAAAAGTAAATAACGTTTTCAAGAAAGTTTGTCATTTTTTAACTTTTTTATGTGTATTTTCGCCCTGCGTCACATTTTTCGGAAAATTTGTTCTTTTTTATTGTTTTGAAGAGGAATATGTGGTAAAATAAATCATACCTATTTTAAGGAGATACAACAGCTATGCTTTCAACGGTATATTCAGCAGGACTCTTTGGCATCGACGGTTTTATCGTCACGGTCGAGTGCAACTGCGCGCCCTACGGCGAGCAGAACAGATTTGATCTTGTCGGACTTCCAGATACGGCGGTAAAAGAAGCAAAAACGCGGGTTCAAGGCGCAAGCGAAAACAGCGGTTTTCCCTTCCCCGAGTGCGCCGCGCTCACAGTCAATCTTGCGCCCGCGAACAAAAAGAAGGAAGGCTCCGGCTTTGACCTTGCCATCCTTGTAGGCATACTTCGCTGCGGCGGTTTTATAAACAAAAACATTTCACTTGAGTCTATGTGTTTTATAGGCGAGCTCTCGCTCTCGGGCGGTGTACGCGGTGTGCGCGGTACGCTTCCGATGTGCCTTGCCGCGCGTGATGCCGGCAAGACAGAGGTCTTTGTCTCTTCAGAGAACGCGCCCGAGGCGGCGGTCGTCGACGGCGTGAACGTCTACCCTGTCGAGTCGGTCTACGACCTCGTTGCCCATCTCAACGGCAAAAAGCCTATATCACCTCTGAAATACGACAACGAAAAACTTTTTCGCGAGAGCGCCGTATCAGAGCTTGATCTCTCGGATATCAAGGGACAGGAAAGAGCAAAGCGTGCACTTGAGATCGCAAGCGCGGGCGGACATAACATACTTCTTATCGGTCCTCCCGGCACAGGTAAGTCAATGCTCGCAAAGCGTCTTCCGTCGATACTTCCCGAGATGACCTTTGAAGAGGCAATCGAAACAACAAAGATACATTCGGTCGCGGGTATTCTCCCCGGCAACACATCACTGATATCGACGCGCCCCTTCCGCTCGCCCCACCACACGATGTCTGCGCCGAGTATGGTCGGCGGCGGCACGCACCCGTCGCCCGGTGAGATATCGCTCTCGCACAACGGTGTGCTCTTTCTCGATGAGTTCCCCGAATTTGCAAAGACGGTCTGCGAGTCTCTTCGTCAGCCGCTTGAAGATGGGAAGGTAACCATAACACGAGCGAGCGGACGAGTTACGTATCCGAGTTCGTTTATGCTCGTGTGTGCAATGAACCCCTGTAAGTGCGGATACTTCGGCCATCCCACAAAGGAATGCAAGTGCAAGCCGAGCGATATCAAGAAATATCTTTCAAAGATAAGCGGCCCTCTGCTCGACCGTATCGATATTCAGGTAGAGATGCCGCCCATAACATATGAAGAAATGTCGGGCGAGCGCAACGCCGAGACCTCGGCGGATGTAAGGAAGAGAGTCAACGCCGCAAGAAAATTCGCGCACGACCGCTTTGAAAAAGCCGGCAAAAAGAACATATACTGCAACGCGGAGATGACGCCTCGTCAGCTGCACGATCTGTGCAACACGGACGAGAGTGCAGACAAGCTGCTTAAAATGGCGTATGAGACGCTTGATCTCTCAGCCAGAGGATACGACCGCGTGCTCGCCGTCGCGCGCACCATCGCAGATCTCGACGCAAGCGAGACTATCACAGCAAAGCACGTAGCCGAAGCAATACAGCTTCGAAGCCTGGACAGGAAATATTTTTGATAGGCGGGGAGGATGCTTTTGATAAAAGCCCCTCCCCGTACCCCTCCCGCAAAACCTTTTAAACACTTTATTATAAAAAATTTCGGTTCGCACAGACATTACATCTGTACGAAAAAGCCCTCCCTAAGCAAGGGAGGGGGGACCGCGAAGCGGTGGGTGAGTATGTTATTTTTATAAAGTAACTTAACGAATGTGACATCCTCATTCGTCACGCCCCTTCGGGTCGCGCCACCTTCCCCTACTTGGGGAAGGCATATCGTATTAAACGGTTCGTACGGACATTATGCCTGTACGAACCGTTTGTTTTTATTAAAATGATCTGAAAGTTTTTTGAAAAGGGGTGCGGGGAAAACCTTTTTCTAAAAAAGTTTTCACCCGCCAACAATCACGATCTATACCCGTCGACCTTGTCCGCATACATCTTTGCGGTGTCGTTCATAAACTTGAGCGCAGTAGGAATAAAGTCAGTCGGGAAATTGTAAAGGAAGCAGAGTGCTTCAAGCGTAAAATCTCCCGCATAATCTATCTCACCGAGAGAGCGGCATATCGCATCCCAATTAAGCTTTGCCGTACCGGGAAGCGTGTGCATATCCGAGATGTAGTTGACGTCGTGCACGTGAAGCGCACCCAGACGCTCACGTCCGAGTATGCGTATCGAATCCTCGGGTTCTCTGTCGCAGAGTGCGACGTGTCCTACGTCAAGGCAGAGAGTAAAATTATCGGGGTCATTCAAGCGCGTCATAATACCTGCAGTGCTCATAAGGGTCGGCGCAAACGTCATCGACCTTGCGCGTCGTGTTCACGGGATGAAGATTGTACATATTCTCGATGGCGATCTTCACGCCATAGTCGCGCGCAAGCGGAGCTATCGAGGTGTAAAACTTCATATTTTCCTCAAAAAGACGTTCCTCGTTGCCGTAGTAGCGTCCGTTTTGAATGGGGTGAGTAACGATAGTCTTTATGCCGAGAATAGATGCAAACTCAAACACCTCGGGGAAAGTGGGGATGAGCTTTTTTGTATAATTCTCATATCCGCCGCCAAAGGGCGCGTGTGCCTGATTGAACACTGTTCCTCTCGCATCAGCCTCTGCGCGAAGCCGTTTTGCCGTTGCTCTTCCGTCGGCACCGAGCGCGAAGGAATAGTCACCCTCGATGCTCATATCTACCGCAGGAAAGCCCGCATCAAAAAGCATCTTTACGGCCCTCTCAACGCCGAATTTTTTTATAAGATAGGAAGAAGAACTTGAGTAAAGCATATTATTAGTTATCCTCCAAACATTCATATACGAGGTTCCTAAGCGTCGGATGCAAGAGATTCGGCGCGTAGACCGCGAGACGCACATTTGTGCCAAGGAACATCGCGATCTCGTTTACGGGGTCGATCATCGCAAAGGCGCTTGCCGCACCGTCCCAGCCAAACTCACCCACGGGCGAGCGCGAGAAGCTGACGATGGGATTTGTGTGAACTCTGCCGCAGAGTCCCCAGCCGTAGCCGTAGAATCTTCCGCGTACAAAATCGTCGAGCGCATCGTCACAAAGGCGGTTGACCGTACAGAGCTTTATCGTCTCGGGCTTAAGTATCTGTTCGCCGGACGGTGTCTTACCGCCGCACGCCGCCATAGTAATTATCTTTATGTATTCGTCAACCGAGCCGAAAAGTCCCGCGCCGCCCGATTCGTAATTATCGGAAAGGCGGTAAACATTGCCCGACTCGACCTCGACCGGTTTTGCAATACCGTTGCGGTAAATGTACATCGACTGAAATCTCTTCTTCTGTTCCTCTGTCGGCGTAAATCCCATATCGGTAATACCGAGCGGATCAAAGAAAAGCTTTTTCAAATACTCCGAGTATCTCATACCCGACACGACCTCAATTACCGCCGCAAGTACATCATGCGAGAGACAGTATTGATAATGCGTACCCGGCTCAAAGGAGAGCGGCTCGCACGCCATAGCCGAAACTGTGTCAAATGTGGATGCAAGGCGCGATGCCGCCTCGACCACCTCGGGGGTGGAGAGACAGTATCCCATTCCCGCCGACATTGCAAAAAGATGCTCGATCTTCATCGGCTTTGTCGCATCGGTAATAGTTCCGTCCTTGTGCTTTATCTTCAAATTTTTGTACGCGGGTATGTACTTCGACACCTCATCCTCAAGCTTGATCTTACCCTCTTCAACAAGCTTAAGAGCCGCCAAGCAGGTTATTACCTTTGTTGCCGAAAAGAGCCAATAAAGATCGTCAGAGGTACAGGGCTTAGTCTTTGCAGAATCAGCATATCCGACAGAGGTACGGTAAACAAGCTTACCTTTAACTGTTATCGCAAGCTCGGCGGACGGGAAGCCGCGCTCGGGCATCTTATTCATAAATTCATCAAGTCTCTTAAAATTCATTTTCTCTTCACATCCTCTTCGTAAAGTCTTTCCATCTGACGCGTCATAGCGGCAGCGGTAAATTTTTCTTTATAGCGTTTGTACGCATTCTCACTCATACGTGCGTACAACTCGGGGTCGTTTTTTATCTTAGAAACAGCATCCGCGAGCAATACAGCGTCCTTTATCGGCACGAGCAGACCGTTTTCCCCGTCGGCAACCATATACGGATTTCCGCCGTAAAGGGTCGCGACCGCAGGCTTGCCCACACTCATTCCCTCGGAAAGCGCAAGGCTCGAGGTCTCAGTGCCGTACGAGCAATTTATATTAAGATCCATTATGTTGACGTAAGGAGTGATATCACTCACAAAGCCGGTGAAGATGACCTTATCTGCAATACCGAGCGATTCAGCCTGAGCGTGAAGCTCCTCTTCACACGAGCCGGCGCCCATTATGATAAACTTTGCCCTTTCGTCCTCGGCAGCTACGATTGCCGCCGCGTCAAGAAAGTATTTATGTCCCTTCACCGCCTCAAGACGTGCAGATATAAGGCAGACAAAATCGTCGCCGTCAAGTCCGATGCTGTGTCTGAAAGCGAGTTTTTCGTCCTCGCTCATCGGCTTGATGGCATCGACACCGTTTATGATAACGGTTATCTTCTTTGCAGAGACTCCGGTTTCGGTGAGATTGTCCTTTGCCGCCTCTGCGACGGCTACTATTTTTGTAGCAAGTGAATTGTTCACAAATCCGTTTATCTGCTTGCCCGGGAAATGCGTGAGATACCACGGCATATCAAATACGCAGTGGCGCGTATATATACGGCTCTTGACGCCCGAGAGGAGTGCGGCAAGCTTAGCCGAAAAGCTTGAGTGCGTGTGCACTATATCGGGTCTCTCGCGTCTGAATATTTTTACGAATTCGCCGATCGCACCGATATCAAACGACTTGTCGCGTCCGCCCTCGGTCTCGATGACCTCATACCCGACCGCCCTGATACGTGGGATAAGCGCGCTGTCCTTGGGCAGTGCGACCTTGATATCGAACTTTTCGCGGTCGAAATTTTTCAGATAGTTTATAAGCAGCGTACCCGCGCCGCCGATATTGGTATCGCTTATAACGTGTATTACCTTTATCATTTTTTCACCTTTTCAAATATTTTTTTGGTGTATTTGCTCCAACCGAGAACAAGTACGAGAACGGCATATACCGCAACGCCGGCAAGAACCGAGACAAGAAGCGAGAAAAAGGTTCCGAGTCCCTGTGACATACCGTACACAAAATAGGTTGCAACACCCATAACAAGAGCAGAAAAAACCATTTTTATTATATCTAAAACATCGCCCGAGACAAATACAGACTCAGAACTGCGGCGAAGAAGGATATAGTTTATCGCCATATTCACCGCAACCGCAAGACTTGCCGCGAGTGCGATCCCCGCAAGGCCGAAAAGATTGCAAAGAATCACCGCAAGAACAAGATCGGCTATCATTGCACACACCGCCGATATCATCGGCACACGCGTGTTCTGCTTTGCAAAAAACAGCTTGGTAAGCACCTCGTTTACCGCCATAAAGGGCATACCGAGCGCAAGATATCTCAGCGCCGTCGCCGTGAGAGCAACGTCGGATGCAGTAAATTCCCCTCTGCCGTATATGAGCGCAATGATAGGCTCGGCAAGGATCACAGCACCGACCGATATCGGGATTATTACAAGCAAAAGCAGCTTGAGCGAAATATTTGTAAATCGCGAGGCTTGCTTGGTATCACCCGAGGTCGCCGCCCGAGAGATCATCGGAAAGAGCAGATTTGTCGCAACAAATGAGAAAACGCCGACGATTATGATATTGAGTCTGTTTGAGTAGTTAAGTGCGATGATCGCGCGTCCGTCCTCAAGCGAGGATGCAAACCGCGTTCCTATTATCGTACACACGGGTTGCGCCCAGGTGCTCACAAGGATCGGCAGTGCCATTGAGAGCGAACGTTTGATGTAAGGAGAACGAAGATCAAGCGTAGGTGAATATCTGTATCCGAGCTTGGCGGCACACGGGATCTGCACCGCCGCCTGCGCCATCCAGCCGATAAGCATCGCAGCCGCAAGGCCCCAAATACCGAAATATTTGTCAAGAAAGATAAAATAGAGCACGATGATGCCGTTCGAGACAAGGCTGATGAGTGCGGGAAGATTGAACTCTCCGAGCGATTGCAAAATTCCGACGAACGAGAAAGCAAGTCCGCAGAATATCATCATCGGGAACATTATTCGCAAGAGCGAGACGGCAAGCGTGTGTGCCTCAGGTGCAATGTCGGGAGCAAGGAGCTCAACAAGCAGTCCCGATGCCGCAATTCCGAGGACGCTTATAAGCGTCGTCAGAGCAAGTATGAGATTTACATACTTGTTCGCGAAAGCCATCGCTTCTTTTTTGTCCTTTTTGACAAGTATTTCGTTGAATATCGGGATAAACGACGCGGTTATCACCCCGCCGAGAACAAAATCAAAGAGTAAGATCGGAATGCGCGATGCCGTCTCATACGCTATCGCCTCGTTTGCCGTGCCGTAATTTGAAGCAAGGAGCACGTCGCGAAGCATTCCGAACACCTTTGATAAGAGAGTGGCGGCAACCATAAAAATCGCCGTCTTAAGCACAGACGTACCTTTTTTCACAGTTACCGCCACCTTTCGTTTTAAAATTTAAGGCTTACAAGTATTATCGCTGCTGCCTGCAGCGCCATTATCACGGGTATCCCTATCATAAACTTTTTATGCTTAGTCTTGTGACGGATAAAAAGCATAGTTGCATACATTGAGACAGAGCCGCCGAGCACCGAGATAAGAAGCAATGTCGCCTCGGGAACTCTTCTCTTTCCCGCCTTTTTAGATATCACCTTGTCATACACCGTAATGACAAGCGCAATAAGTGATATCAGCGCAAAGTAAAAGTATTCCGGATACTCAAGTACAAGATCAAAGAGCCGCAAGAGCCTGCTCTATATCCGCGATAAGATCATCGGCATCCTCAATACCCACCGAGAATCTGATAAGATCTACCGGGATACCGCTCTCCTCGAGCTGCTTGTCGGAAAGCTGACGGTGTGTCGTGCTTGCCGGATGGAGCACACAGGTGCGCGCATCGGCAACGTGTGTAACGATAGCCGCGAGCTTAAGGCTGTCCATAAACTTTGTCGCCGCCTCGCGTCCGCCGGTGACACCGAAGGAGATAACACCGCAAGTGCCGTTCGGCATATACTTCTTGGCTCTCTCGTAATATTTGCTTCCTTCGAGGCTGGGGTAGTCTACCCAAGTTATCTTTTCGTGAGAAGCGAGATACTTCGCGATCTTCTCCGCGTTCTCGCAATGTCTCTTCATTCTGAGCGGAAGGGTCTCAAGTCCGGTATTTATAAGAAAAGCGTTCTGGGGAGCCTGGATAGAGCCGAGATCGCGCATAAGCTGAACTGTCGCCTTTGTGATGTACGCGCCCTTGCCAAAAGAT
>CAYZHW010000074.1:0-7728 GCA_964478105.1 uncultured Lachnospiraceae bacterium
ACGCCGCCAGCGTTCATCCTGAGCCAGGATCAAACTCTCTAAAAAATTGTATATCCACTCTTTCGAGTCAATATCTTTTTTAGAGCTTGTCTTGTTTTTGCTCTTACTGTTTTTTGAGTATTTCTCTTCTTTTAGGAATTGTCGAGTTAGTCGTTGCACATACTTGTTATATGCTTTGTACTTTCTCTTGTTGTTCAATTTTCAATGACCGATTCTATCGCGTCGCTCATCTTCACTCACGCACGCGACCTTCTTATTATATCACATCTCTTCCTCTTTGTCAATACCTTTTTAAAAGTTTTTTATTTCTTTTTTTCAGGTGGGTGACTCGGTTTGATGTGATCGTTGCTCGCTTCCGCCAGCAACTTTTATATTGTACCACAGGTTTTGCTTTTTGTCAATACTTTTTCAAAACTTTTTTGAAGTTTTTTGTTTTGACCTTTCGCAGTTGTGATACCCTCTCTTGCGAGAGCTTTATTATTCTATCACAAACATTTCGTTTTGTCAACAACTTTTTTCACTTTTTTTCATCATTGTTTATGGCGACCAAAAACAACATTTTACAGAAGGAGTCCTTTTGGTTATGATTACCATATTCATACGCACCCTCATAATATACGCAGTGCTTATCGGAGTTATACGCATTATGGGCAAACGCCAGGTAGGTGAGCTCGAGGTCTCGGACCTCGTCACTTCCTTGCTTTTATCCGAGCTTGCCATAACCCCGATCGAAAATCACGATATCCCCATAATACATGCAGTCATTCCCATCACCGCATTGCTTTGCGTAGAAGTTGTAATATCAATGCTTATGATAAAAAACACGAGAATCAAAAATCTGTTCGAGGGCAAACCGAGCATTCTGATCAAAAACGGTGTCCTTTCTCAAAAAGAACTTAAAAAGAACAGACTCTCTCTTGATGAATTGTTGTCCGAGTTGCGGCAAAAAGACATCGCCGACATTGCCGACGTGGAATATGCGATACTCGAACACAACGGCAAGCTTTCCGCAATATGCAAGGAATCGGTACAACCGCCGACAAAGGCAGAGCTGAACATCAGCGCCCCCGACGCGGGCCTGGCACATCCGGTCATAATAGACGGAAAAATAAACGAAAGCGAATTAACTCTGTCCGGCAAGGACAGGTCCTGGATAGTCTCTCAAGCGAAAGCACACTCCTGTAAACTTGAAAACATCTTTCTTCTCACTGTAAACGATGCAGGAACAATTAATCTTATAAAGAAGGAAAAATAATGCGTGCTTTTATTACAGCAATAATACTTCTCTGCCTCATAATTGCTTTGATCATATTTAACGGTATTCACATCAATAAAATAGTAGATGCTCTTCTTGCTTCTCTGGAGAGCGCGAACAGCGCAGAAGCGACCGATCGCGACATTGATGAATTTGAGGCATTATGGAAAAAGTCGAGAGGATCGCTGATCCTCTCGACAAAACAAGACCGTATATCAAAAATCGATTCCCTTCTCAACGCAATGCACATATGCAGAAGTGCACAAAACGTCAGCGGATATTTAAATTCCGTATCTTTGCTAAAAGAAACGTTGCTCGAAATAAAACGTTTTGAGGAATTTTCACTATCCAATATTATCTGAAAGAAGTAACCCCATCCGACAGATAGACTTCCTTCCTCAATATACTATATCCCTCTTTTGTAGGATCCCCATCAAAAAGACCAAGCTCGTTTTTGATGACCTTCATAAGATATTCAGGATTAAGGAAGTTCTGTTTGTCGCAACAAAGCGTTGTGCGGATCACAGTCTCGTCCTTCTCAAAGTTCGCCTCAAAACGCAGTATATGCGGTTTGATATCAGTCTCCTTTTCGCCGCTCTTCGTATGCTTTACCACAACTATCTCATCTTTTTCGAAGAGTTCGTTTATCTTTTTAGCCAAAGCTTCATCCGCGCCCGGTACACGCAATCTCATCTCATATTCAGACCAAGCTATATCGCCAAACTTTGTCTCTGGGAAATAGACGTCTACTATATTCAATCCCTCAGCAAAGTTCTGTGCAAGAGAGGAACGAATATCCTCAAGCGGCATATCCTTTACGATTTTTATATCCATATATTCGCAAATACTCTCGGATCCGACCGAAAGCGGCGTAGCAAAGGTCATTTTGGTATGCGGATTGAATCCCATCGTGTACCACACGGGAATCCTCGCGCGCACAAGTGCGTGCGAGAAGGTGCGATTCAGGTCAAGATGCGAGATGTACTGCAGCTTGCCGACCTTTTCGAATTTGATCCTCACCGCGCGGGGAGTCTCCAAGTCTTTCAATGCTTCTTGCACCATGTGCGTTCACCTCCAAGCTTATTTGCACCGCAGCCTGAGCAATGCTCGCGGCAGTTCGCGGTCGTCTCGCTGTTATATGCTTTTTTCGCTTCACGGACAAGGAAAGATTTGCTTACGCCGCAATCAATAATATCCCACGGGAGAACTTCGTCGAAGCCGAATTTTCTGTTCGCATAAAACGCCGGGTCTATTCCCGCCTCACCGAACGCTTCTATCCATTTATCATAATCAAAGCACTCGTCCCAGCTATCGAATTTGAGTCCCTTGGCGTGTGCGATCTCAAGTGCGCGGGAGAGTTTTCTGTCGCCGCGCGCAAAAACAGCCTCAATACGCGAGACGCGCGCGTCGTGATAGTTGTATCTTATCTTTCTGTCGGTTATCTTCTCGCGCAGATACTGCTGTTTTTCCTCAAGCATCTCCATAGTGTCCTGAGCCTCCCACTGGAAGGGTGTAAAGGGTTTCGGAATAAAGCAGGAAACGCTGACAGTCACCGTAATCGGCTTATATCTGTTGCGGTTGGGATTGTTGTAGAACGCCTTGACCACCTTCGAGGCAAGATCGGCAATGCCGTCAAGATCCTCGTAAGTCTCGGTGGGAAGTCCGTTCATAAAGTAAAGTTTGACAAGGTTCTTGCCCGCGTCAAACGCAACGTTCACCGCGCGAAGCAGATCCTCTTCAAAAACATTCTTGTTGATCGCGTCACGAAGTCTTTGCGTTCCCGCTTCGGGCGCGAAAGTAAGCGAGCTGGTACGCACGGTCGAGATCTTATCCATAAGCTCCTTGGTAAAGCTATCCACGCGAAGTGACGGAAGAGTAAGATTTATCTTTGCATCATCGGTCCACTCGAGCAGCTTATCGGTAAGCTCATCGAGGCGCGAATAATCGCTGATGCTCAGCGACGAAAGCGACATCTCGTTATAGCCCGTATTCTCAAACAAACACTTCGCCTGACGGCAAAGCACATCGGGAGTCTTCTCGCGTACGGGACGGTAGACCATTCCCGCCTGGCAGAAACGGCATCCGCGTATACATCCTCGATATACCTCAAGCATAATTCTGTCGTGCACAGTTTCGATATAAGGCATAACAACCTTTTCGGGATAATACGAAGCATCCATATCGGGCATTATGCGTTTCATTATTCTCGTCGGAATATCGTCATATTTCGGTGTATAAGCTTTTATAGTACCGTCGTCATTATAAGAAACGTCATAGAAAGACGGAACGTAAAAGCCGTCAAGTTTAGCAGCCTCATGCAAAAACGCCTCTCTTGTGTACGTGCCGTTTTCTTTCATATTTATATATAAGCGAGAGAATTCAACAAGCGCGTCCTCTCCTTCGCCTATCGAGAACACATCAAAGAAATCGGCAATGGGTTCGGCATTGTACGCACACGGACCGCCGCCTATGATAACAGGATCATTCTCTCCCCTCTCATCTGCACGCAAAGGTATCCCCGCAAGTGAGAGCATATTCAAAACGTTTGTATAGCAGAGCTCATATTGAAGCGTAAAGCCGATAATATTAAAATCCGCGATAGGATCGCCGCTCTCGTGCGCAAAAAGCGGGATTTTATGCTCGCGCATCTTTTCTTCCATATCAAGCCACGGCGCGTACACGCGCTCACACCAGATATCGTCCTCGCGGTTGAGTACACCGTAAAGCAGTCTCACTCCGAGATTGGACATTCCTATTTCATAAGTATCGGGAAAACAGAAGGCAAATCTGAGTTTGACCTTACTCTTGTCCTTTATTATCTGACCATACTCTCCGCCGCAGTATCTTCCCAGCTTTTGCACGGTCTTCAGGATTCCGCTTATGTCCATTATAAAACCTCCAAAAACAAATTTGCGCCGCCGGTTCTGTCGGCGGCGCAAATAAACAGTTAATTCAAATACAATTTAGAAACAGCAAACACGGGCAATACCCAGAACAGATGATACGCGGCAACAAATACCGACAGTATAAGTACCGAGGAATTGGAGATGACGAATATCATCATTATCACAAGGCTAACTATCACGCTCATAAATTTCACGATATTAGCTGTCAGTTTCACATGCTGAAGCTTATCACAAAGAAGTATTGCCGATACGAGCGATTTTGTATTTGCTCTTGAGACGATTCCGCTGTCAAGAGATCCGGTCTCTTTTTCTCCCGCCTCTTCGATCGGACGTTTTTCGATCTTAGCGGGATAGTTAGCAGGCTTTGCCTTGCCAACAAGCAAAGTATTGTCTATATTGGGATCCATCGTTTTTATAACGATATTCATACCGTTTCTGTGAAGCTGGCGAAGAACAGAATCAAAATCAGGATCTATCGCATACTGTACGTATATCTTTGCAGCGAGTTCGCCTTCATATGCTACATACATTATTCTGATGTTTCCGCCCGCAAGCTGGATCTCGTCCTCATAATCATAGGTCGGGAATATGTCGTTCTGCTCCATATAGAGCGAATCGCCCACAAGCACTGTCCTCTCGGAATCTATCTTCGCAGATGCTCCGCTGTCTGCGCTTTCCGTAAGCTCAACGTCCTCTGAAGCACCTATCTCGGCAGTAGCCTTCGAAAGCACCTCATAAAGCGGGCCGCCGAGTTTTGAGAAAATGCTCGTCATATCATAGAGCACCGTATCTATGCGGTTCTCGCCGTATACCTTTACGCTCTTTACCTTAACGCTGCGTGCAGGAAATATATCTTTATCATCGAACACAACGGTAGACGCTCCTGCGTATTCATCAACAGATGCTTCTCCGATGATAGCGCTGTCCTTTTCAAAGGCACTCTTGGACGCCAAGAAGAAAGGCAGGCTCGACACAGAAAAGAGCGACACGGGCAGGCACATCAGCGCAGTAAGATTAGCTACAGCAAAAGCGGTTCCCGCATTTTTTGTATTCGCAAACGATATAAGCGCCAGGATCAAAGATATTGCCAAAGCACCGAAAATGAAATAAGGAGTATACTTTCCAGCATCGGTCTTGGCATTGGTTCTCTTGAAATAATTATCTACAAAGTCGACCTTTTTTACGTTGAGAAGAAGATCAGTGTCTTCATCCTCGCGTTCAAAGCCGTAATCGCGCTCTACAACACTCGTCTTAGCCTCCGTAACAACCGCGTACTTGGGCTTTTTGGACGATACAATGCCAAAAGCATACATCTCACGCTTAAGATTCAAATAATCGTGCAATATGCAAAGCACAAGAATGAACGCCGCTGCAAAGTTGTAAAGTCTGACTTCACTTCCTGATGCAAAGAATGCGATAAGAAGATCGCAAAGTGCAGTAAAGGCAACAACAAACGCCGCAAGGGTATTTGAAGTAAATTCAAACTTAGCCACACTCACAAATCCTGCAATGATCTCCTTGTAAGAAAGCGCCGCGCAAAGCACAAGAAGCTGAAGGCATACAAAAATATGTACGGCAGGATACTCGGCTACGTTGAACGCTCCGGGAAGTGTTAGGCCGAGCAGATGAAGATTCTCGAAGATCAAGAGGCAAACTGCCAATATGGCAGATCCCAACAGACGCATATTGAGTCTGGATCTTTCCGTCTTGTATTTTTCAAAGACCTCGGGAGTCTGTTCGTGCTTTTCGTATTCGTCTCCGCTGAAAGCAAAGCCGCTCGGCTTCTCTTCTTCGGGGACGCTGTGCTCGATCTCAAGTCCGAGAGAAGTTTCAAATTCATTGACCTTTTCTTCTCCGACCTGCTCTTTGAGCTGATCTTCAAGACCGAGTGCGATCATAAGTCCCATATCGACATCGTCAAGCTCGGCTCTTTCCTCGTATCCCTTGAAGACATTATCCTCGGCGCTCTGTACACTGCTGTCCTCGGCTGCCGCTTCAAAAGCTTCCATATCGGGAGCCTCAAGCTCTGTTATACCCGACATTTCTATTGTGGGGGCATCAAACTCTTCGTCCTCGACCTTATCCACAATGCGGAACTCTTCCGTGGGCTTATCGTCTATCTGCTGTTCGGGTTCGGATACAGTCGGTATGCCAAACGCCATTGTGGCATCGGATACTGCAGATACCTTGTCTTCGGTCTGCACCTCGTGCTCGGCCTCGGTCTCAACCTCAGCAGGCGATTCTACCGCAACCTCGCGAACCGCTCTTTTAGCGAATTTATATTTCTTTTTGGTATATACCTTGGGAGAGGCGGCTTCTTCGGTCTGTTCGACAGCTTCTTCGATCACTTCAACCTCTTCCGCAGCCTCTTCGACTTCGGTCTCGACCTCAGCAGGCTCGTCCGACGTCTCATCTTTTGCATTTCCTTCTCCGCCCATATTCTCCTTCAGGCGTTTGAGCAGCTCGTCTGCCGAAAAATTATCCATATTGCTCATATTTCAAACTCCTTGCCCGTTTTAATTTCTTTGTTGCTTTACCGCTTCGGACAGTATGACCGCCGCCGCAGTGGATACATTAAAGGAATTGACCTTTCCATACATCGGTATAGACACCACAAAGTCGCACTTTTCAAGAAGAAGCTTGGATATTCCATTCTCCTCACTTCCGAAAACTATTGCACAAGGAACATTGAAGTCCTCTTCATAGTGCGCCTTTCCGCCTGCCTCCGCAGCAAAAGTCCATATTCCTTTTTTCTTAAGTCCCTCAAGAGTATTTACAAGATTTGATACCTTAGCTATCGCCATATGCTCTATCGCACCCGCCGACGCTTTTGTGACCGTCGGAGTAAGTCCCACGGCTCTCCTTTTCGGTATGATTATACCGTGAGCGCCAACACCTTCGGCACATCTTATTATCGAACCGAGATTGTACGGATCAACTATACCGTCGCACACAACGATTAGCGGCTTTTCGCCGCGCTCTTGCGCGATGCGCAAAATATCCTCGACGCTCGAATACTCCTTCTCTGCCGCCATAGCAACGATACCCTGGTGAGGGGCACCGAACGAAAGCGCATCAAGTTTTGATCTTTCGCTCTCAACAACGGGTATCTTTCTCTCGACCGCCTCTGCAACAAGTGCCACGATGGAGCCCTCGCGCTCACCGCGCTGTACAAAGATCTTGTCTATATCCCTTCCCGATTTGAGAAGCTCACGCACGGCATTTCTGCCGATCACCGCGCCGTTTTCGCTCTCTTCTTCACCGTGTGTATTCTCACGTTTGTCGCGATATTTGCATTTATTCTTTTTGCGGTAAAATTCGTTTTGCTTTTCCACAGACGTTTATCCTTTTTCTACATATAGTTACATATAGTATATTATAACACATAATTTTCGATTTGTATATACATATTTTAAAATATTTTTCAAGCAAAAAAGCACACCGCAATAACGGTGTGCTTTTCGGACCGATCAATCTTTCTTTATCAATATGTTAATTGGTAACGAAATTACTGAGCTTTCTTTGCTGCATAGCATTCGCTGCAGTAAACAGGTCTGTCGTTAGAGG
>CAYZHW010000075.1:0-7692 GCA_964478105.1 uncultured Lachnospiraceae bacterium
ACCGCAACAAATGTGGCAAAGTGCGCACCGGAGAATACATCTTTAAAGAAGAGATACGCGATCCCGACACCGAGTATCGGCACTATAGCGGTACGCATAAGTGTACCCACGATTATCTCCTTTTTCATTCCCGAGACGACCGAAAACTCAAACTGCGCGCCAAGCGCAAGAAGGGCCATCGGAGTTGCGAGATTTGAAAGATATGTCAGCACTTTATAAAGCGGCGTGATATCGGACATTCTGAAAGATATTCCGTAACGGACAAGCACCGCACGTATAACAAGCGCAAGAATACCCGCAAATATCGCTCTGATGAGCGGATTCTTTGATATGTCGACAAGTATCTTTTTTAAGCTGATCTTTCCGTTTTCACGGAAGATAGAAAGACTGAGCACTCCGAGAATATTGAGTGCCGGAACTACAACGATAGAAAGAAGCGTCGCCGTCGCTATTCCCGCATCTCCGAAAAGCGATTGGGTCAGCGGTATACCGATGAGTGCGTAATTTGAGCGAAAAACCGCCTGCAACAGCGCGCCGCGGCGACGTCCGTCACGTGTGACCGACACGACGATAGGCAACGCACAGACAAACAGCAAAACAAGCGCCGCGAGCACATATAGCATATATCCGATCTCAATGCCTTCAAATCCGTCTATTTTATATACGTTCAAAAACAGCAGTGCGGGCAAAAACAGATGAAATACAAGCTTGTTTGCCGCCTTTGCGAAGCTCTCGCTCATAAAGCCGATGCGCTTAAGTATATATCCGATCGCCACCATTGCCACTATCGGTGCGACCGCGTTTATTGCAAAAATAAGTGAATCCATTTTTATCTCCCTTATTCAAAACACACCGTAAGCGACGAGCGCTCGAGTATGACCGTATTGTCGGCCGTCTTTGCCTCGGTTTGCTCCGAAAACAGTCCTCTGTTATTTGTGTGCGGCACATACAGCGGAAAAGCCGACGAGGAGATGTCAACACGAAGTCTTTCACCTTTGTGAACGGCAAAAGCGTGCTCATCAAACGAAAAATCCATTTCGACCATCTCACCCGGGATATATTCGGGAACGAAGTTCGAGATTTGATTTATATCGTCGCGAAGGCCGTAGTCGCCCTCGGGCTTTGCAATACTGACTCGCACATAGAAGCAAGTATCCTCTGCCGTCGAGCGCACTGCAAGGCGTGCGCTCATCTTACCCTTTACGATTCTGTCTTCTTTAAACTCGGGCGTGTAAACACTGATTATATCGTGACGCGAGTTCGGCACATCCTGATACGCCGTATTGCCGAAATTTGCAGAAAGTCCGCCGACAAAAACAGCAGGATCACGCGGGTCGTATCTGTATGTCCTCTCGCCCTCTCCGAGAACAAAGGTCTCGCTTCTTTTCGGAGTCTCAAAGGCATCTGTGCGCCATCCGCCGCCGAACATCGTATAATATGTTACTGTGCCCGTTTTCACGGGGGAGCTGCATTTTCCTCTGATGAAATCAAGCCACGCGACGCGGTAGTCTCCGAAGGCATCCGATGCCTTAGCTCCCTCAAACTTTATCGCAAAGCTTGCATCGTTTCCGCTGTGCCCGTACGGATGAACAAGAAGCGCCGATTTTTCTTTAGTGTTGGTGTCAAGTGAGTTCCACATATCAAAGATACCGCCGGTGTATATATCGTAAAATCCGGTCACAAGCAGTATCGGTATATTCGCGCTTTTTATTGCGTCGTGCGCCTCAGCGCCGCCGACTCGAGTCGTCGTCCAAAAAGGATCGTCCTTTTTCGGATGCTTGAGTATCTCGTCAAAATCTTTCGCCCTCTCGCCGAAAACGCTGAGAGAAAACTTAGAGAGCGGAAGCATCTTAAAAGAATCTATTGTGTAGTTTATCTCCCTTATGCTCTTATGCTTGTACATTTTTCTGTACCAATCGCCGTGAAGACCGATCTTATAAAAACCGTTTCTGAAATTGCAGTTATATCTCTCGCTGTCCTGTACTTCAAGTACAGCGCCCTTGATATCGGGCGCAAAGGGAGCGGTGACAAAATGGACCGACGATGTGTAGCTCGCGCCGACAAGATATATCTCTCCGTTATAGAATGGGGCATTTCTCACCCATTCCTGCAGATTCATTCCATCCTCTCGTTCGTTTATGTAGGGGATGCAATCTCCGGTACTCTTCCCTCTGCCACGGCAATGCTGATATACAACGGCATACCCCGCATCAAGGAAGTTTTTACGGGTGCCAAGTACCCAATCGCAAACCTCCCCCTCACTAACATTCTCGAATTCATCCACATAAGGAGAACGGAATATAACGGTCGGGAATCTCCCGCCTTTTTGCGGCAGTGCTACGGCAGTAAAAAGCTGTGCATCATTTATATCTATGTATTCATAATATGAAATATGTCTCATTTTTCGCTCCTCCTGAAAATTACAGTATTATTTTACCACCAAAGCACGATGATTGCAATAAAAAAAGCCGCATAAAGCGGCTTTTTATCAATTATCTCTCGGAACTCTTGTAGGGGAAAATCTGAGCATATTATCGTAGAAAGCCATATGAGGTGGGCAGACCCAGAACTCAGGCTTGTCTGCAATATACGCTGTCATTTCTTCTATCATTGCATTCAATTTATCCTCATCCTCGCCCTTTGCAACAGTACGCGTATATGCGAGAGTGATATGAAAACGATAGTTATCGTGACCGGGAAGACGAAGGCCGATCGCATCTGCGGCACGGTCGCGGAACTCAAGAAGTATCCTCTCCTGCTTTGCGTCTGCGGGTACAAGAAGTGCTTTTACGTCGGACGCACTGTAAACAACACGGTCAAACTTCATTCTCACAGGGCCCGGTATGTTTGCGCTCACAATAGCGGCTTCCATATAATCATCGACTTCGCTCATAGGAGCATCAATGGAAAGATTTTTCGGCCAATGTGTATCCTTTCTCACCTGATCGTTTACCCCGCGTATTACGGTCATATGGTAACTGTCCGTGGGAAGAAGGATAAGATGTCGATCAAAGCCTTTATCTATCACCATTTGCCGCAGATGGAGCATAACCTCGTATGCACCGCTCGAAGGCGTTACGGGAGCAACAACGGTATTACCGGGATAACGGCGTACCGAGCCGTCCTCGTAAAATTTCTTTCCTATATCTTTTCCGTATATCATAAGATCAACCCTTATACCAAGCAGGCTCTTTTGGGAGAAGTGTCTCAAAATAAGCTATCTTCTCTGCCTCGGATCTGCCTGCGTATTTTTCTGCGAGAAATTCGTCTATCGTATCACCGAACCTTGCCCAGGATCTCGCCTCTTCGTCAGGGCAGATCGGATAGAAGAGGACGCCGTTGAACTCTGCCGCAGCACGGTCTCCCGGAGCATCGCCGACCATAAGAACGTGATCCTTGGCATATTTGTCCTTAAGAGAGGCAATTATCTCCTTCTTGGTACCGCTCTCCTGTCCTTTTACCGCTGTAACAAGCGGAAGAAGTCCGTGCTCTTCCCACTCGCGAAGAAGTGCCTCTTCGGGAGTGGCGGAAACGATAACTATATCGGCATACTCGGAAAGCTTCTTAAGGCATTCGCGGACATTCGGGAAAGGAGGTACGCCGTGTACCATCTCACCGATGCGTACGTTTACCTCATCCGACCACGCAAGTATAGCAGCAAATTCGTCCGATTCGGGATGTGTGTTGAGATATTCCCTTAGTGAGGGGATAAGAAGCGGGCCGCCGTCAGCAAGATACTTTTTAAGCTCGCTCATATTAGGTGCTGTAAAACCGCGCTCGAGAACTTCGGGGTGGTATGCAAGTACATCCATTGCGCGGATAAGCGCAAGCAGGCGGTGAACACCTCTTGTGGCAGAGTAAAGATTGGCAAACTCCCACGCCTCACGCGCATATTTGGAGACCGCCTGAAGTCCGAAATGATTGATATATGCGGGGCAGAAGCACTCTTTGTGCTTTATTTCCATAGTGTCAAATATACATCCGTCGGAATCTATGCAAACCAAAAATTTCTTTTCCACGTCGTTTCTCCTTACAGTACGTATTTTTCAAACGCCTCAGCAAGGCCGTCCTCTGTGTTGATCCCCGTAACGACATTTGCCGCCGCCTTGATGTTGTCGGGAGCATTGCCCATAGCAACTCCGAGTCCGCAAGCCTTGATTATCTCAAGGTCGCTCGAGCTGTCTCCTATCGCCATTGTCTCCTCGTAAGAGATGCCGAGCTTTTCAAGGATAGCGTCTGTCGCGCGAAGCTTATTGAGTGTGCAGTGCGAGAACTCAAGATTCGGACCTGCTCCGGGACGTGTATGTGCAATAAAACCTGTCGCTGTGATCTCATCGTAGAGAGACTGTTGCATATCCTTCGGAATACCGTAAATGTTCATTTTTTCAACAGCAATGCCGTTCTTTCTGAAGTACTCAGAGGGCTTTTCCGCCACGCTGTAGCAGTTGTCGCGGATGTACCAGATGTGATGCTCGGGTACGATCGACATATCAAAATTATCAGATACAGCCTTTTCAAAATAGATCGTAGCGTCCGCCGCTATCTCATTGTAGAGTCCTTTTCCCTCGAGGAGCTCCATAAGTTTAGCAGACTCTTCTGCGGGGATAAGATCCTCATATATGCTGGTGCCAAGGACATTATCGTAGGCACGCGCACCGTGGCTGGTTACAAAATAACGAAGGCCTTCCTGGGTGAGCAACTGAGGCGGAAGCATATTGTAAACACGGCCTGTACAAGGAATGATCTGCACACCCGCCTTGATCGCCTTCTGCAATGCTTTCATATTGCGAACAGATACAGCAACTTGGCTCTTACCGAGCAGTGTTCCGTCCATATCCATAAGAACCGCACGAATTTTCATATATTTGATCCTCCATTGATTATTATCCGCTTTAATTATACTCTTTTTTATAAATCTTGTACATTGTTTATCATATACTGGTAATTGATAATAAATGCAATATACAAGCCTATATTACAAAAGCGAAAGCAGATATTCAACTTCTTCTTTTGTGGTTGCCCAGCTCGTGACAAAACGAATAACGGTATGGTTCTCGTCGAACTTTTCCCAGAAGCTGAAAGCTACCTTCTCTCTGAGCTCTTCCATCTTCTTGTTATCAACAACTATATACTGCTGATTTGTAGGCGAGTCAATAAAGATCTTGCATCCCTTCTCGACAAGTCCTGCTTTAAGCAGATTAGCCATCTCCATCGCGTGACGGCTGATCTCAAAATAGAGTCCGTCGGTAAAAAGCGCATCAAACTGCACGCCCACCAAACGCCCCTTGGCAAGAAGTGCACCGCGGCGCTTTACTATGGTGAGAAAGTTTTTGGGCATATTGTTCTTGGTGAACACGACCGCCTCGCCGCAAAGCGCGCCGACCTTTGTACCGCCTATATAGAACACATCGCAAAGACGTGCTATGTCGGTCAAAGTCATATCGTCAGCTGCGGCAAGACCGTAACCGAGTCTGGCACCGTCAAGATAGAGCGGGAGCCCGTATTCGCGGCAAACAGCCGAAAGATCCTCAAGCTCGGTCTTTGAATAAAGAGTGCCGAACTCTGTCGAGTAGGATATGTAAACCATCCCGGGGATTACCGCGTGCTCGTGATTGGCATCGGCAAAGAAGTCAACAAGATAACGCTTGAGCGTCGCCGCCTCGAGCTTTCCGTCTTTGTGCGGCAGTGCGAGGACTTTATGTCCCGTTGCCTCTATAGCACCCGCCTCGTGTGTGTTTATATGTCCTGCTTCTGTTGCGATAACGCCCTCATATGTACGAAGCATTGAAGAGATAACTATCGCATTGGTCTGCGTACCGCCCGTAAGCAGATACACTTCGACGCCGTCAAGACCTATCGCCGCCTTTATCTTCTCTTTTGCACTCTTTGTATATTCGTCAAGGCCGTATCCCGTCTGTGCTGCGTTGTTGGTGTCAATAAGCCTCTCGAGCAGTCTGGGATGTGCACCTTTATTATAATCATTTTCAAAAGATATCATTTTCTTTTCCTCCGTTTTGTCATCTTTTATAATTATATCAAATATATCAAATTATGTAAACCCTTTTGTAATACAGCCTCATATTTTCACGTATACTGTACAAAAAGGTGGTGTAATTATGAAAAAAATAAAGCCCTATGTCTTATCTGTACTGATCGCACTTGCGGTAGGCGGACTTTCCGCGCTTCTCACTATGAACAATATGAATATTTACAGTGAGATCGACACTCCTCCCCTCTCGCCGCCCGCCATTCTCTTCCCCATCGTATGGACCGTTCTGTATATTCTTATGGGGGTCAGTGCGGCAATAGTATACACAGCTCCCGCTATTTTGCAAAACGAAAAAGAGAAAGCCCTGTTTACTTACGCGCTCAGTCTGTTTTTTAACTTCACATGGAGTATTATTTTCTTTAACCTGCGCGCCTTTGCCGTCGCGTTTATCTGGCTCGTGGTTCTTTGGATACTGATCTTCAAAACTATTATCGAATATGCAAAGGTAAACCGCGTCGCCGCATATCTGCAAATACCCTATCTTATTTGGGTGACCTTCGCGGGATATCTGAATCTCGGGATCTTCCTTCTTAACAGATAAAAAAGCTGTCTTGCAATTTTGCAAGACAGCTTTTTATTTAGCTTTGGTGCAGTAATTTTTATTCACTACCTCACACAGACTACACAGAATCAGCCATAATCTTTACTTTCGCGACGCCTTCATAAAAAACAGGTTCAACAAAATATCAATATTTCGGAACCGCCTCAACGTGTGCGACGACAAAACCGCTTATCTCTGCCGCTCTGTGCATACACTCTTCTATGCTCTTGCCGCCAAGATAAGAGGTGAGCCAGGCAGCCGCAAAGCTGTCGCCGGCGCCTACAGTTGATACTACCGTATCACCTATCGATCCTTGATAATATTCCCTGCCATCTCGTGCGTCATAAGCATACGATCCATCTTTGCCAAGCGTGAGGATGATTATCTTTATATTCGGGAATGCTGACGCGAGCGCAGATGCTATAGATTTGTGCGAGTCATCTGTGGGTGAATACAAACCAAACGTACGAAGCGTCGGCTCTTCCTCTATGCTCACCTTGAGCACAGTTGCGTTCTCAAGGCAGAATTTTATCGACTCACGATCATAGCAGTCAACTCGGAGATTTACATCGCATATTATCTCTGCGAATCTGCATCTTTTTGCAATAGCCTGTGTTGCCGCTCGCGACACGCTCTCACGCTGGACGAGCGTACCGAAATAAAGAGCATCAAATTTTTCTGCGTTGATAGCATCAATATCGGCATCACTTATCGGTATATTGTCGTACGCCATACCGCGTAGGACATCATAACTGGGTATGCCCTTTTCATCAAGTGTGACAATGACCTGTCCCGTCGGCTGCGATACTCTCTTTATATATTTTGATGATACACCGTACTCGCTGAGCGCAGATATAACATCATCTCCGAGAGAGTCATTTCCGAGCGCGGAAAAAAGCGCACTGTCTGCACCGCATTGGGACGCGTGAGCAACAAAATTGAGCGCCGCACCGCCAAGCGTCTTTTTATCGGGGTAAATGTCCCACAAAACCTCGCCTATTGCAAATATTTTCTTTTTCATATCCATTCTCCCTTTGATGTTAGATTGTATGTTCTCATTATACACCAAAATAATCATTCTTTCAAGTTTTTCTGCAAACAT
>CAYZHW010000076.1:0-7671 GCA_964478105.1 uncultured Lachnospiraceae bacterium
CCTCTGTGGCGTCCTACCGCGTCTATCTCATCTATAAATACAATACTTGCAGGGTGCTTGCGCGCGGTGTCAAAGAGATCGCGCACACGCGATGCGCCGACACCGACGTACATCTCAACAAAGTCTGAACCCGAGATCGAGTAGAAGGGAACTCCTGCCTCGCCCGCAACTGCCTTTGCAAGAAGGGTCTTACCTGTACCGGGAGGGCCTACAAGGAGTACGCCGTGCGGTATCTTCGCACCGAGCTTTACAAACTTTGAAGGATCCTTGAGGTATTCAACGACTTCTTCGAGCTCTGCCTTTTCCTCGTCCGCTCCAGCAACATCCTTGAAGGTGTGCTTGCTCTTGTCAGCGGTCGAGAGCTTAGCTCTGGATTTGCCGAAGGAATTGATCTTAGATCCCTTACCGCCCGCCGCCTGATTGATAAAGAACACCCAGAGGGCGATGCCGATAATAAGAATTATAAGGTAAGGCAAAAAGCTTACCCACCAGGGAAGAGCCTCCGCCGTCTTTATGTCGTAGTCCTCGATGATGCCTGCTTCGTGCTGTGAGGCTACAAGCTCACCGAGATCTCGGTCAAACTTGTCAAGAGAGCGAAGCGAATATGTGACGATCTTCTCACTCTCGATACCGTTAGCGTTTGTTACCGTGACCTTCATCGAGAGGTGGTTTTCCTCGTCTATCTCGAAGTATTTGACCTGCTCGTTTTCAAAGTAGTCAATAATATCGCTGTATGTGGGCGGCTCTTCCGAGAGCCCGCCGAAAAAGGCGGATACCGAGAAGATTATCACCGCGATAAGCGCGATATAAAAGAGTATCAGTTTAAGATTGCTTTTCATTTAAGCCCTCCAGTGCAGAATGTATCATTTACCCGAATAGACCTCGGGTTTAAGTATTCCGATATACGGAAGTGCGCGGTATTTTTCGTCGTAGTCAAGACCAAAGCCGACAACGAAGTGGTCCTCGATCTCGTATCCGCGGTAGTCGGGTGTGAATTCGACCTCTCTGCGCGACGGCTTGTCGAGCAGTGTGCAGGTCTTGACGCTGTGCGCGCCCTTGAGCTTGAGATACTCTGTGAGATAGGACAGAGTCTTTCCGCTGTCGATGATGTCCTCAACGACGATTATATCAAGATCCTCAAAATCGGCACGGATAAGGTCGAGGATGATGTTGATCCTTCCCGTTGTTTTTGTTCCCGAACCGTAAGACGAGACCTTCATAAAATCTATCTCGACAGGGAGCTTGATCTTCTTCATAAGCTCTCCCATAAAGACGACAGAGCCCTTAAGAATACAGAGGAGAAGCAGCTTTTTATCGCTGTTGTGAAAATCACGGTCGATCTCAGCGGCTATGCGCTCGGTTGCTTCTTCGATTTCCTTTTCGCTTATCAAAACCTTCAAAATGTCTTTGTTCATAATCGTATTCCTTTATTTTTCTGTTTTTTCTATATAAATATTCAGATTTTCGTTGTCGTTTTTACTTGGCTTTTCGCGCGGCGGAAACCCAGGGACCCAAAGGATCCCCGTATCGTCGCATATTATCGGGATGCGGTCGCGCTCCTCTTGCGGGATCTTTTTGTCGCAAAGGAGCTTTTTCAGCTTGCGCGTCATACCGCCGTATGTGTATCTGTCGCCGTCGGCTCTGTTTCTCACATATAAATTCCCTTCTATTTTATCAAAAGGAATCGATGTGTGTATAAAGTTTTTGTAAATATTTTCACACGTTTGTGAAGTCCGCGTGATATTTACCGTAACAGAACATTCGGGGATGGGATTGCACCCCTCAAAAAGCTCATACCGAAATTCGACGCCGGCTTCTTCAAGCGTATTGTCGGGGACAAACGAAAGCGCGTTTTTTCGGATCAGCGCCGCCGTTCTGCCTGGAAGAGACAGGCGTGAGCCTTCTTTTCCTTTGGTTACAAGCTCTTTTATCGCGCATACGTGTGTGTGCGCAAGCGATGTGGGACACATACGCGTTATTACGCGAAAAAAAAGTGCCGTATCAAGAGAAGAGAGCAGAGAAACGGATGCTGTGTGCTCGATCTTTTCTTTTGCTGTAAGTTCGTCTGCGCACTTTTCTATAAATTCATCATCTGCGCGAAGCGATGCCGAAAGACGCGATACCGCCTCCTCGGGGGAATGGCATAGTGATCTGAGCTCTGGCACGATGAGCGCGCGGATGTGATTTCTTGTGTAATCTGTGTCGGTGTTGGTGCTGTCTGTGACGAATTCGATGCCCTTTGCTTTCGCAAAATCCGTGATCTCGCTTTTTGCGGCGTAGATCAGCGGACGCACGAGTCTTCCGCCCTCTGCGGGTCTTGTGGGCGGGATGCCCGAGAGCCCCTTTGTACCTGCGCCCCGGAGCATATTGAATATCACCGTCTCAAGGTTATCGTCGGCGTTGTGCGCCGTGGCAAGAGTCTTTATTCCGTGCTCTCGCATAAGCGAGGCGAAGTAGGAATACCTGACATCTCTTGCACATTCCTCAAGGCTTTTTCCGCTTTCTTTTGCAAGTGCAGGAACATCGGCATCAAGGATAAAGAGTCTGATTCCCATCCGTGCACACATATCTGAGCAAAAATTTCTGTCGCGCAGGGCTTCATCCCCGCGGATATTGTGATTTACGTGTGCCGCAAAAAGGGAAATTCCGCGTTTTGTGCATACGTCAAAGAGGAGCGAGAGCAGCACCGAGGAATCGGCACCGCCCGAGAGCCCGACAAGGACCGATGGGGTATCGAGCATACCGTACTCTTTTACCGCCCGCTCGAATTTTTCGTTTAAGGTCTCGTTTTTCATATGCCTTATTCGACGTTGTTTGCAATAGTACGGAACTGTGTATATTTTCCGACCCAGCCCATACGGACGGTGCCCGTGGAGCCGTGACGGTTTTTCGCGATAATGACCTCGGCAATGCTGACCTCCTGGTCGGATGCTTCATCGGTCTTGTAATATTCATCGCGATAAAGGAACATAACTACGTCGGCGTCCTGCTCGATAGATCCCGATTCTCGAAGGTCGGAAAGCATAGGCTTCTTATCTGTTCTCGATTCGGGTCCTCGCGAGAGCTGTGCACAGCAGATGACCGGTACACCGAGCTCTTTTGCCATCATTTTGAGGTTTCTGGAGATATCGCCGACCTCGGCTACTCGGTTGTCGGTCTTTTTGTCACTTTGCATAAGCTGTAGATAGTCTATGATGACAAGTCCGAGATTATCCACGCGGTTCAGTTTTGCCTTCATTCCCGTAGCGGAGATTCCCGTTGTGTCGTCGATAAGTATCTCGCAGTCCGAGAGCTCGGCAGATGCGTGCGCGAGCTTTTCCCATTCGTCGTCCGAGAGTTCGCCCGAGCGCAGTGAATGGCTGTCGATCATTGCCTCGCTTGAAAGCATACGGGAAACGAGCTGTTCGTTTGACATTTCAAGCGAGAAGACGCAGACCGTCTTTTTTGTCGCCTTTGCGACGTTTGTGGCTATATTAAGAGTAAAACTCGTTTTACCCATACCGGGTCGCGCTCCGACGAGTATGAGATCGCCCTTGCCCATTCCGACGAGGACATTGTCAAGTCCGGAAAAACCCGTGCGGGTGCCGGAGACCGCGTCTTTGTCGGTCGCGAGCAGGTGGAGATTGTTGTATACTCCCACCAGAACGTCTTTGATGTGCGTAAAGCCTTTTGTGTCGCGACCCTGCGCTATTGCCATGATCTCGCTCTCGGCGTGGGTGATTATGTTTGTGACCTCGTCCTGCTCCGAGTACGCTGTGTCGGATATCTCCGAGCAGACGTTGATAAGCTTGCGAAGCGTGCTCTTATCCTTGACTATGCGGGCATAATCTTTGATGTTGAGCGAGCTCGGAACGATGTCCGCGATAAGACGGATGTACTGCTCGCCGCCCGATTTGTCGTAGATGCCCTTTTTGACGAGCATATCGATAAGCGTGACGACGTCGATCTCACGGCTGCTTAAAAAGAGCGCCTGCATTGCAAGATATATCTGCGTGTGCTCCTCAAGGTAGAAATCCGAGGCGCTTAGCATATCTGCGATCTCGTTAAACGAGTTCGGATCGATGAGTATCGAGCCGAGAAGCGACTGCTCGGCTACGAGCGAGAAGGGTAATTTTCTCGTGATATCTTCGTTCATTGTTGTGATTCCTTTTTGATTATTTGTCAGAAACTACTACGTTGATCTTTCCCGAAACGTCTGTGTAGAGCTTGACGTCTATCTGATATGTTCCGTAAGCCTTGATGGGATCGGAGAGCTGGATCTTGCGCTTGTCAACGGTAATACCGAGCTTCTCGAGCGCTTCTGCTATATCCTTAGCTGTGACCGAGCCGTAGAGTCTGCCGTCCGCACCCGACTGGGATGTGAGCTTGACGGTCGTCTTTGTGAGCGCCTCGGCGATCTCTTTTGCCGCCGCTCTCTCGGTATCTATCTTGTGTTGACGGGAAGCTTCTTTATTTTTAACCTCGTTCATCGCCTTTGCGTCTGCGGGAATGGCGAGATTCTTGGGGAAGAGGAAGTTGCGGGCGTATCCGTCCGAAACGTTTACGACCTGATCTTTCTTTCCCTGGCCTTTTACGTCTGTAAGAAGTACTACTTTCATTTTCTTATTCTCCTTTATTGGTTGCTTAAATATTCGTCTATTGCGCCCTTGAGCATAACGAGCGCGTTCTGCATCGAGATATTCTCGACCTGTGCTCCCGCGACGTCGAAATGTCCGCCGCCGTCGAGCTTTTCAAGGATGAGCTGTACGTTGACAGTGCCTGAAGAGCGCGCCGAGATGTGTACAGTATCGTCTATCTTAATAAGTGCGAAGGACGCCTTTACTCCCTTGAGCGAGAGCAGCTTGTCTGCCGCTTTTGCCGCGGCGACTCTGTCCTTGGGTGTGCCGTCGCTCTCGGACAGAGCGATGGCTATACTGTCGCGGTAGATGACCACATTGGATTCGAATTTTGCCTCACTGATAAAGTCACCCAGCTCGCTTTTGAAGTAGGTCTGGATCTCAGCGGGATTTGCGCCCTCTCCGCGCAGATAGCTTGCCGCGCCGAAGGTACGCGTTCCCGTGTTGCGCGAGAACTGCTTGGTGTCAAGTATCATACCCATAAGCAGCATATTTGCTTCGGCCTTCTGCAGGCCTCCCTGGGGCAGGCACTGCTCAAGGATCTCAGCGATAAGCTCGCTTGCCGATGATGCCGAGGGCTCAATATAGGACATCAGGGGCTCGGACTCAAACTCAGCTGTCTTTCTGTGGTGGTCGATGATCGCCGTGCGGTAAACGTTCTTTGCTATCTCGGGCGACTCGACGATGTCGAAGTTGTTGACGTCGACAATGACAAGCAGCGTGTTTGTACCGACCATATCAAGTCCTGTGGAGCCGTCGACGAAGATGTCGGCGTATTCATCAAGCGAGCACATAGATTCAATGCACTCACGCAGATTGGGATCTTTTTTGTTTATGATTATTTTTGCGGGGACGCCGCAGAACATCGAAAGTCTTGCGATTCCCACGCAAGCACCGAACGAGTCGAAATCGGGATATTTGTGTCCCATAACGAGCACATTGTCGGATTTTGAGATGTGCATACAGAGCTCGTTTGAGATAACTCTTGCGCGCACCTTTGTACGCTTCTGCATAGTCTTTGTTCTTCCGCCGAAGAAGTCTATTCCGCTCATCGTCTTAAGTACGACCTGGTCGCCGCCGCGCTGAAGCGCCATATCGAGCGCCGCACGCGCTGCCTCTTCACGTTCTGCGAGAGTGCCGTCGATGCGTGCGATACCGAGCGAAACTGTCGCGGGGGTTATGCTTTCTCCGACTCGGATGTTGCGTATCTTTTCAAGAACTTCAAATTTGTTTGCGATGCAATCGTCAAGGTCCTTTGACTCAAGGAAGATGAGATATTTGTCGCGGTCATACTCTTTGATGATGCCGCCCATTCCGTTGACCCAATCCTTGAGAATGGTCTCGATCTCACCTGCGGTGGTCTTGTACGCCTCTTTGATGTACTGCATAAGCTCTTCAAGGTTGTCGATGACCGCATATGCGACAACGCCGTATTCGCGTTTCATCTGCTTTCTGAGCTCAACGTACTTTGTGTTGTCGGAGAAGACCGTTATCCAATAGACCTTTTCGGTTGTTTTTATCCTGTAAGCCTTTGCCTTCATAAATCTGTCAGCGACCACGATGCTCATTCCGTCGTCTGCATCCGTTGCGATTATTTTATCAAGGGATGCCGAACAGAATATGTCGAGATTGAGCCCGTAGAGCGAGCCCTCTCGCTTAACAAGGTGTAAAAAGCTCTTGTTGTACCAGACGAGCTTGCCCGTTTCATCACAGAGAGCAACGGGGAAGTGTATCTTTGTGATAACGTCAAGCATAACACTGCCCAGCGCCGGCGTCAGATCCTCATTTGGGTCGACCTTCGGCTGTGTGAAGTGCTTGATGATCATAAATGCCGCGATGCCCGTGCCGAATACCACTATACTTGAGATGCCGCAGACAAGCGGATCCATATCGGTCAGCGTGTTAACGAGCGTGAGTGCGACGATGATCGCTGCGGCAAGGCAGATGCAGAATATCAGCGTGCCTCGCGCGTTTCTTTTACTAAGATCGTCGTTATTTTTTTGCATATTGATCCTCCGTTAGTTTTTACGAAATGCCGCCCACGCGCCGCTGAAGGCGGAGAGTCCGAAGAAAAGGGGCGGAACGGTGAAAAGAAGGAATACCATACCTATTGTGAAAAGTGCTTTGAAGGGAGAATTCTTTTCCTTGTATCTTCTTAAGTAATCCTTTACCCCGAAAAGTGCAAGTCCGGGAGTGAAGACTACAATTATATTTTCGGTTACGGCGGTAAGCGCGGTGATGGTGCCGCCGCTTGCAAAGAATACCGTGAGAAGGTAGGATAATATATACATAAGTGCTGCCGCGCGGCTCATCACAAATTCGCGCGATACGGGTGCGATAGCGTTTTCCGCCTTCATCATACGGCAGATAACGATGACCGTGCGCTGGATGAGATAAGCGAGCACGTTGTAAGCGGTTATGAGTGCCGAGGGCAGAAGGACGAAAACGTATGCTATTATCGAGGAGAGCGACTCATACGAAAAGACCGCCATATCCTCGGGCAGAGATGAAAGCGAAGAGTAAAGCGCATCGGTCGTTGCGGTGTGCGCTTCGGTTATAATAGTACGGATGATATCAGCGTTTATCGCACCGTATGCGGTGTATATCAAAACGGCAAGGATCGCGATCTCAAATACCGTGAGTGCCGCCGATATGCGGCAGATGATCGAGACTCGCGGGCGTTTTTTTGTAAATGCATCTGCGGCTATCATAGCAACAAGAACAAAATCAAGAGAAGTGAGCGCCATAGGAAGATCTCCGAAAAAGAGTCCTGCGGCGACATATGCGGCGGGTGCGACCGTAAGCGGAAGCTTAGAGCCCGACAAAACGAGTGCCGACGTGAGCAGTGCCGATGCTGCGACCATAAAAATTATCGCAAGGATGCTGCCTGCCGTCAGACTTGAGAGCACCGAAAAAGCAAGTGCCGAAAGAGAAAGAAGTACGGTCTTTTTTGCGCCGATACGCACGGGAGTATCCGAAGCGTTTTCGCAAGTATTCATTTCGGGTCCTTCATTCACTTTTCTCACCTCATTTACAACTATATAATATACCCTAT
>CAYZHW010000077.1:0-7608 GCA_964478105.1 uncultured Lachnospiraceae bacterium
GGTAGAATCGGGGGGATTCCGGCATTTTTATTGACTGTTCTTTCCCAATCTAAGTCTCGACCAAAGAATTATAACTATCTGCCCCGGGATACCGAGAAGATAAAACTGCCATAGATTATGACCGCAGGCAAATACGGTTATGTGTACCGCCGCAAGAAGAGTCCAGACAAAGAGTGATATTATGAGGTAATTTCTGCGGCGATTGAACCAGACAGAATTGAATATGAGCCACAGCAACATCGACACCGGAACTGCGTAAAGAAATGTAACCCAATGTATGCTTGCGTGTGAAGCAACGTCAATGAGCACATATACCAGCATTGCAACAAACCAGACAATAAGTATACTCATTGCCGATATGATTGCACGGTTTTTCAGTTTTCTCTTTTTCTCTGCGCTTAACTTTTCATTGTTCTCTTCGGTGACTATTACCTCGTGCGTTTCACACACAAGATAATCAAGCGTCACCCCAAAGAGCTCGGCAATAGCAACAAGAGTTGCAATTTCGGGAACCGATTCTCCGCGTTCCCACTTTGATACCGCTTTATCGGAATAGTGGAGCTTTTCTGCAAGGTCAAGCTGTGTCATACCGCGCGATGTGCGAAGCTCGGATATATTTTTAGCAATGACAGACTTTAGTTCAGCCATGCGTTTTCCTCCTTTGGGATATAGGAATCCACTCCGTTTTTTCGGAGTGGATATTATTACGAAATGATATTATCGATATACTTTATAAGGTCATCGAAAGACCCTCGGTCATAGACCGAAATATCAGCGTTCTTTTTGTTTATAAGTCCGTCGGTGAGAAGAAAGACCTTCATTCCCGCAAGAGAAGCCGACATATCGTCTCTTACGTCATTGCCGACCATAAGACACTCGGGGGGATCCATACCAAGACGTTTTGCAATTTCTGCATAATATGCGGGATATGGTTTACTATATCCGATGTTCTCGTAGGTTGTAACAAGCTCAAAATCGTCAAAATTAAGTCCCGCCCAACGCACACGGCTCTCGGTCGCAATACGCGGAAAAAGCGGATTTGTCGCAAGTACGACACGAAGTCCCGCCGACTTTATCTTGTCAATAAGCATCTTTGCCTTGGGTTCATATCCGCAAAGAGATCTGAATGTCTGGAAATCGGTCTCATAGAACTTTTGCAAAAAGGGTTCATCCGTCGCTCTTGAGTCCTTACCGTACACTCTCGTGTAAAGTTTCCAAAAGGCCTCCTCGTTTGTGATCGAGCCGTCATTTTTTATCATTACCACGATGCCTTGCATAATGGTGTCGGCAAAATGCTTCGGATCATATCCCATATGAGTCATCTTTTTTGAAAGCTCACCGAGATATGTGCTTATAAAATAATCCTGATCCATAGGAAGAAGCGTTCCGTCAAGATCGAAGAGTATGTTTTTTATTGCCATCCAGCTCACCTTATTCGGCTACAAAAATGAAGGGATAGATATCCTGTCCGCCGTCAATAAAATAGACCTCGGAATCAGGACAGCTGCCTGCTATGGCAGCCTCAAGCTCGCTCTTTTCTTCTTCGCTTGCATCCTTACCGCAGAAAACTGTAAGCATAAATTTATCATCTTCTCCAAGAAGTCTCTCTGCAAGCTTTGTTGCCGCCGTGAGCTTGTCGGGTTCGGAGATAACTATCTGCTTTTCGATAACACCGATAGTGTCGCCCTTTTCTATGTGAACACCGTTGATCTCTGCGTCACGGATCGAAGGAGAAACGTAACCTGCGGTTACTCTCTTCATCGCTTCTTCCATCTGTGAGACGATGTTTTCCGGGTCGCTTTCCTCAAAATCAACAGAAGAGAGTGCAACATAACCTGTGCCTATGTTTTTGCTGGGAATAACGTGAACTGTTGCCTTATCGTAAAGTTCTGCTGCCTGAGAAGCTGCCATAAGGATATTTCCGTTGTTCGGGAATACAAAAATGTGCTCTGCAGGTACCTTTACAAAAGCGTCAAGAAAATCATTCGTGGAAGGATTCTGTGTCTGTCCGCCCTGAACGACCGTATCCGTACCGAGCTCGCAGAAGAGCTCTTCAATACCGGGACCGCTACAGACCGCAACAACTCCGTATTTCTTTGTGGAAATAGGAGCAACAACAATTTCTGTCTTCTCCTCTTCCTTTTCTATTGTCTCAGTATGCTGGACAGACATATTTTCAATCTTGACAGTAAGAAATTCACCAAACTGCAGACAGTATGCAAGAACTTTATCCGGAGTAAAGGTATGAACGTGTATTTTTACGATACTGTCGGTCTTGAATGCAACGATAGAGTCACCGATCTCTGACAGAAAAGCCTTGAGAGCATCAAGGTCGAATGTATCGGTATCACCCATCTTCTTATTTGTAAGCTGAACCAAAAGCTCAGTGCAGTATCCGTATGTCATTTCGCTGTCTGCCCCAAAGGATGTAACAGCAGGAGCGGAAGGTTTAGACACTGCTCTTACAAGGGAGTCCTCTTCGGATATCTCTTCGCCGTTAAGTACACGGTTAAATCCGTCGATTATGTAAAAAAGACCTGCTCCGCCGCTGTCGACAACGCCTGCCTCGCGAAGTACGGTAAGTATTTCGGGAGTACGCTCAAGCGATGCGTGCATCTCCTTTACAAGATCGGCAAAAAAGCTGCGGATTGTACTTTGAGGAGTGATCTTCGCAATAGCATATTCTACTCCCTCTCTGGCAACCGTAAGAATAGTACCCTCGGTAGGTGTCATAACAGACGTATATGCCTGCTTTACACCAAGTTCAAACGCACGTCCGACCGTAATAGGGTCCGCCTGTTGCGATCCCGTAAAGCCCTTTGCCGCACCTGCGAAGAACTGCGACAGAATAACGCCCGAGTTTCCTCTTGCACCAAGCAACATTCCGTGAGAGAGTACATTCATTACCTCTGCAAGGTCATCGGAATCGAGATTCTCTATGGCCATAATGCCGCTCTCGATCGTCATACGCATATTGTCACCGGTATCGCCGTCGGGAACCGGGAAAACGTTAAGTTTATTTACCTCATCAGCATTCTGACGAAGTTGTGCGGCACCGCCCGCCGCCATTTTGGAAAAAAGCAAACCGCCGAGATACTTTACATCCTTGGACTGTTTAGCTTCTTTAGTGCCCTCTTCTTTTTTAGATTTGAACATTGTTTAAGCCTCCGAATCTATATTAATATCTCGATTTATCTTTCGTTTGCTACAAAGAAAAGCGCAAGTGTACCGGGGCCGGAATGAGCACCGATAACGGTTCCGACATCGGTAATGATCTCAACAGATACATTGTGTTTTTCCTTGATGAGCCTTGCTATCTCTTCGGCATCTGCCATACAATCGCCCTGAGAGATAAAGACTGTACCCTCTGCGGGGTTCATAGCAGTCTCTGTATATTTAGCAACAAGTGCACCGAGCGAGGTCTTTCTGCCTCTGACCTTGGAAATACTGATAAGTTTTCCTTCGTTATCGACGTGAAGCACAGGCTTGATACCGAGAGCATTGCCGACAAAAGCAACAGTGGGACTGACACGTCCGCCTCTCTTGAGATATACAAGATCGTCTACCGTAAACCAGTGTGAAATGTTAAGTTTTGTCTTTTCAGCGTAGTCTGCCGCTTCTTCAATAGTAGCACCTTCGTTCTTCTTCTGAAGTGTCAGGTAAACAAGAAGTCCCTCACCGGCAGATGCAGCAAGTGTGTCTACTGTGATGATCTTGCGCTCAGGGTATTTCTCGCGAAGCTCATCGGCTGCAAGTCTTGCTGAATTATATGTAGTGGAAAGTCCCGAAGAGAATCCGAGATAAAGAAGATCTGTTCCTTCTTTTAAGATCTCTTCAAAAGCATTTTTGAAGGTTTCGACGTTGATGGCTGCCGTTTTTGCAACGCCGCCCTTTCTCATTCTGTCATAAAATTCGGCAATATCCATATCGTTATTGGAATATTCCTTGTCCTCGCCGTTGAAACGGAATGTGAGGCTAAGATACGGGACACCCCATTTTGCAAGCACATCGGGCTTTATATCGCAACCTGAATCTGTAAAAATTACATAATTGCTCATAATCGAAAACTCCTTTTATTTTCTTTTTATGTCTTTTTGTCTGAAGTTGTCAAACTTGTTGTAAAATCAACAACCAATTTATTATACCATAAATCATCCTCGATTGTCAACTTTTTTGCAATTTTATTTAATAAATCTTTTAAGGGGCATTGCCACCAAGCGCAAGCCTCTTAATATTTTATTATTTGTATCCGATTATTCTTCCGCTGTTAATAAGCACGGTAAACGCACCTATATTGTGAAGGAACGCGCCGAGCAAGGGCGAGACGATTCCTGCTCCCGCCAAGAATATCATAACAAAGCTTATCGTAAAAGCAAGTACGATATTCTGGAAAATAATGTTTTTAGTCTTTTTGGAAAGACGTATGGCGTGAGGAATATTCGAAAGATCGTTATTCATAAGCGCTATGTCAGCGCTTTGAATAGCCGTATCCGATCCCATAGCGCCCATAGCAATACCTACGTGCGCGCGGGAAAGGGCAAGCGCATCGTTTATACCGTCGCCGATAACCGTTACGGTATGATCTTTCATAATTCGCTCAACGTGCTCAAGCTTTTCTTCGGGAAGAAGCTCGCAAAACATCTCATCCGCTCCGACCATACGCTGAATACGCTCGGCCGAACGTCTGCGGTCGCCTGTAAGAATTGTCGTCGTACCGATGCCTACCTCTTTGAGTGCCGAGATGACCTCTGCCGCAGATTCTCTCGGAGAATCTTTAAACAACAGACAGCCCATAACCACGCCGTCCTTTACTACCCAGTCGCATGTACCGAGATCCTCGTATTTATCCGACACATCATAGCCGAGCGACTTTATCCAAGAGTAGCTGCCGAGATATATGACAGAACCGTCCTTTTCACCCTCAAGACCTTTACCGATATGCTCCTTTATATTGTAATCGCGGTCAAAATCGATATTTTCGCAAAGCGCAACGATAGATTTTGAGACCGGATGAAGCGACATATGCGCTACACACGCGGCACACGAGATAAGCTCCTCATAACTTGCCGCGCCCTCAAGCAGATAGTTCTCCGCTTCAAGCTGACCTTTTGTAATCGTTCCCGTCTTGTCGAAGATAACGTAATCGCTTTCGGCAAGCTGCTCAATAAATGCCGCGTTTTTTATCAGTATACCGCGCTTTGTTGCGTTTGAAAGAGCCGCGATTATAGGTGCTGAGCTGATAAGCATATGTCCGCACGGACAGCTTACAACAAGAATAGCGACAGCACGGGAGATATCCTGCGTGAATATCCACACAAGCATTGCAATGACAAGCGTAAGCGGAATGTAGTAAAACATAAACTTATCTACGATCTTAGATTCGGGGATAGATATCTTCTCAGCATCCTCAAGAAGCTTTACGATCTTCTGGAAGGACGTATCGGCATATTCTTTTGTGACCTTGACGGTAATATTACCGTCTATATTGACGGTTCCCGCAAAAACAGGCGAGCCTGTTTTGACAACTGCGGGAGTGGATTCTCCGGTAAGTGATTTCTGGTCGATACTGGACAGCCCCTTGATGACCTCACCGTCAACGGAGAGAGACATTCCGGGTTTGATTATAATTATATCACCGACTTTAAGAGTTTTCGCGTCGACCTCGGTCTCTTTTCCGTCCGACAAAAGTATTGCACGGTTTCCCTGCATACCTTTAAGGTTTTCGATCGCATCCCTTCCGCCCATAATGCTCTTCTCTTCCAAAAAATGAACAAGAGTGAGTATCACCGGAATAAGGATAGCAAGAACGAACTGCCCGTCAAGGACGGTAACGACCATCGCAATGGAAACAAGTATCTCCATTGCGGATTCCATATTCTTTGAGATAAGCCCCTTCACCGCGGTGAAGAAGATCGGAAGGCCGATTATGAGGACACCGATCAGATATATCGTCGATTGAACGATATCCTGCGTTCCGAATATTTTTCCGTAAATATAACCTGCCGCAAGAAAAGAAAGTGCACCGAAAAGATTGAGTATCTCACGTCTGAAGCGCTTTTTGTCACTATCAGACAAATATTCGCGAGAAGCCTCTATGATAGCATCATCTGCGATATGGTCAATGCTTTTCATATTCTCTTTCCTCCTTTATGGCAAAATAAGTTTCGGGGGTGCTCCGTCTTCACTTACGTATATAACACCGCCGCTTTTCTTAAGTATTTCGGCTATACGTTGACTGTACGTACCGTTTATAATGACCTCGGGATTCTTCTTGTACTGTTCAAGCACACCGTAAAATTCCGACATTTCTGATTTTGCTGCGGCAACCTTTTCGGCCTGGCGCACGTTTGCCTGCTCGATCGCTTTGCTTGCGGTTGATTCTGCTTCTATCTTAGCTGTGTTTGCGATATCCCTTGCAAGCTGCAATGTCGTTTCATACTGCACCGCCGCGTCTGTTACGAGATTAAACATTCCTATGACCTGGGTCGGCGGGACTATCTCGGTAAGCTCCACATTGGATATAACAATACCTGTGCCAAGCTCATCAAGCATAGCCTGGGCGGTCTCCATCAGTTCCTTGGGAAGGGTCGCTTTACTCGTCGTCATAACTTCATCTATTGTGATCTTCGATACGTGACGGGTAAGCTCACCGCTGAGCACACCGTCGATCACACTGTCGGCATCGCAACTGTAAAGTGCATACCTAACAGTATCGCCGATGGTATATTTGACTTTAAGTCTGATAAGGATCGTATTATTGTCTCCCGTCAAAAGATACCCGTTGTATCTGACATCGGCAAGAATACGACCGTCAAGACCGTAATGCGTAGTTATTTCTTTTTCGTGTACCGTCTGCACAGGGACCTTTATCACTTCATCAATGAAGAAGGGGAACGCAAAGTGCAGTCCGGGCTTTTTTATCTGTTCCTCTTGAGTCTCGCCTACAAGCTTACCAAATCTAAGTACCACCGCGACCTCGTTGCTCTCGACACGGTATATCCCCGACAAAAGAACAAGTATAACGGCAGCAACAACTACCCATTTAAAGCATTTGATAATGTAGGTCATTATCCCCGAGAAAGCATCAAACAATCTGTTTCCGCTCATTCGGAGACCCCGCTTTCATCTGTGCCGATGCCGCCTCCCGTAAGTATTCCGAGCGGAGACTCATCCTCGCGCATAATGATGATATCGTCTGCATCAACAGAATTTTCAAGCGCGATAAGCTGCTTTAAGAATATGAAAAGCTCGGAATTCTCGTCATACGCCGCACCATATATCTCAGCGATCTGCTTTTCAGTCTCTGCGTCGATCTCGGCTGCCTGAAGTGTGCCGTCCGCAATGATCTTTGCGGCTTCGGTCTCGCCTTCCGCAATGATTATGCCCGCGTCACGCTCACCCTCGGATGTGTACTGCGATACTATCTTCTGACGGTCTGCCGTCATCTGTACAAATACGCTTTGAAGATTCGTATCGGGAAGTGCCAGACGCTTGATGTCAAGGCTCTGCACCTCAATTCCGTAGTTTGCGAGCGCAGACTCTGACACCTGCGTCTTTATCTTTTCCACGATCTCGTTTATTTTTATGTCCTCAAGATTCGTGGATACT
>CAYZHW010000078.1:0-7526 GCA_964478105.1 uncultured Lachnospiraceae bacterium
CATACGAGATATGATGTTCTTGGAGACGTCGTTCAGCTTGCCGAAGTCAAAGAGACAGCCCGAGGTGGACATCTTCTTGATGTTGAAGGGGAAATCGGTATAGGGCTTGTCGGCATTCTGCATATGCCACTCCTCGTAGTTGGAGTTGAGCAGAGTCATAACATACTCACAGACCGCCTCGGGGCAGTAACCCATACGTGTGTAGTCATCCATATTCGCGCCCATATCGCGCTTCGAGAGCTTCTTCTTATTGCCGTTCTCGTCAAGACGCATTATCTGCGAGATATGCATATATTTGGGAAGCTTGAATCCGAGATATCTGAAAAGCTGAAGGTGCTTTGCCAAGCTCGGGAGCCACTCCTCACCGCGGACAACGTGCGTCGTACCCATAAGGTGATCGTCCACCGCGTGAGCGAAGTGATATGTGGGAATTCCGTCCGATTTGAGAAGCACGAAGTCCTCGTCGTTCTCGGGTATCTCGATATTTCCCTTTACAAGGTCGGTGAACTTTACCTTCTTCTCTATATCGCCGTCGGCAAGTATTCTTATAACAAAGGGATGTCCCGCGCGAAGGTGCTCCTCGACCTCTTCTATTGTGAAGTTACGGCGCGCGAGCATCTCGGCTCTTCTCTTCTCTGCCTCGGCCTGCCAGTCGGTGTTCTTTATCTCTGCCTTCTTGTCAAGCTGCTGAAGCTCGTCAAGTTCTTCCTCTGTGGTAAAGCAGGGATACGCCTTTCCCTCGCGGACAAGCTTCTTTGCAAAAGTCTGATAGAGCTCTCCGCGCGCGCTCTGCTTGTACGGACCGTATGCTCCCTTATCGGATATCTTGCCCGTCTCGTCAAGTATCGCGCCCTCGTCAAATTCGATTCCGTAGCGGGCGAGCGTCTTTATAAGTCCCTCTGCCGCGCCCTCGACCTCACGTTTTGCGTCGGTGTCCTCTATTCGAAGATAGAACACACCGCCCGACTGGTGCGCAAGTCTCTCGGCAACGGTGGACGGAAAGAGTCCGCCGAAGTGAACAAATCCCGTGGGGCTGGGCGCGAATCTTGTGACCTTCGCTCCCTCGGGGAGCTCACGTCTCGGATATCTCGCCTCGATGTCCTCGGGCGTTGTTTTTATGTTCGGGAAAAGTAATTCTGCAAGATAGTTAAAGTCCATTTTTATCTCTCCGTTTATATTATAGATTTCTTAATTAAATTCTTCTTTAAGTCTGCCGCTCTCTCCGTGTCCCGGAAAGATCTTGTAATCTTTTTCAAGAGAAGCAAGTCTGTCAAGCGAGCGTCGCATCTCGGTGTAATTTCCGCCGTACAGATCGCATCTGCCGATACCGCCGACAAAAAGCGTATCGCCCGTAAACAGGCAGTCGCCAACGCAGTAGCAACACGAACCCTTCGTGTGCCCGGGTGTATGCAATACCGTTATCTTGTGAGCGCCGAATTCTACCACACTTCCCTCAAGCAGCTCTCTTTCGGGCGGAGCATATTCCCCCTTGCCCCCAATAAGATCAAAGGCATTCTTGTGTGAGTCTCCGAGACATTCGGCATCATCGGCGTGCATCGCAAGCGGTGCACCCGTCAGTGCGCGAAGCGTATCGACCGAGAGTATGTGGTCAAAATGCCCGTGCGTAAGCAGTATCTGCACGATCTTCAATCCCCGCGTCCTCGCAAAGTCACATATGCGCTCCGCATCCTCGCTCGGGTCGATAACAGCGGCAATACCCGCGTCAAGATCGGCAAGAAGATAGCAATTCGATCTCCACGATCCGCTGTAAAGGTTAAATATCTTCATACGCTTCAACACCTTTTTTGCATAATTTGTCTATTTTACCTATTTTATAATTATATCACAAATATTATCCTGTGTCTACCTAAAATTTGATATATAAAAGAAAATTCGGAAGAAGTTTTTAATATTTTCATCCGATGTAAAACAAGTGCAAACAATTCGGGCGAGTATTAGCGTTTTGTCGCCAATACTCGCCCGTTTTTTATTCTTGCACGGATATTGCATCGATCATTCTTCTTTTTTTATTCCCCTCTGCCTCGCAAAGCTTCCGCTAAAAAAGACACCGCAAAATGCACGCCTGCGGCAAATAACTCCTTTTCACAAACGATACTTTTCTTGCCCGCACACTCCTCATATTCAAAGAAAAGCTTGACCTGCTCGGGCGTCATCGTCTTTAACAACTTCTGTTGAATGGATATTGTTTTGCGGGTGAGCGCCCTTTTTTCACCACTCACCGCACGGTTTTGTCCCGATTTATACATTTCCCATATTTCTTCCGTTATTTTTTGCATATTATTCTCCTTGTATAAGCATTTTTGTGCAACACATAGATTATATCATACACCAAACAGTTTAGCTTGAAAATTCAACCAAACGGTTGTATAATGATTGATGAAACAACAAAACGCTTGTAAAACATAAAGGGAGACACCGCGGTGTCTCCCTTTTACATTTTTAATTAATATCCGAGTTCCTCGTAGCCGGGCTTAAGCTCTTCGTAACCCGAGAGCTTTGCCTTGTTGAAGTATCTCATACCAAACCAAGTGTTCTTAACGCCGGAGAACTTATTGTTTACCATATATGCGTCAACATTGAATACAACAGGGATCACAGGCATCTCATCGAGAAGCATCTTTTCTGCCTCATAAAGGATAGCCGCTCTCTTTGCGAGATCCTTCTCGGCAAAAGCCTCTTCGATCTTTGCGTTGTATGCTTCGCTGTCAAAGCCTGTTATGTGGGGCTGGAGCTCATAGTTCTGACCCGCCATATCAATAGCCTGACCTGCAAATGCCTTTGCAAAAGGAGCAAGTACACCGAATGCGTCTGTGGAGATCGCCTGAAGGTCAAGAGCCATTACGTCAAAGTCGCCTGCATAGTATGCCTCAACGAACTTATCTGTGCAGAAGCCGGACATACCTTCCTGAGCTGCGAGCTCCTTGATCTTAACAGTAAATCCAAGCTGCTCCCATACGCCGACCGCATATTCTGCGATAGCCTTGTCAACCTCGTTGTCAGCCTTGATGGTGAGTGTGAAGCTTCCGCCCGAAACACCTGCTGACGCAAGAAGCGACTTAGCCTCTTCGAGATTAGCGGTTGTAGCAAGAACGTCTCCCGCCTTTTCTCTGAAGCTGTCCTCTGCCTTGAGCTCGTTAAACACGCCGTTGGGCACAAGACCTGTAGCGGGCTTAGCGAAGACCACGAGGTCTGCGATAGCTTGGCGGTCAAGCGCTAACGAGAGAGCCTTTCTCACGTTAGCGTCCCGGAAGAGCTCATTTTCCAGATTGAAGTAGTACGTATGAGTCGAGAGAAGATCCTGTGTTTCAACCTTCGTCGCATAATTTGCGCGCTCTGCAAGCGGGATGTCTCCTATGTAGAAGATCTCACCGTTGTTGAACTGCTGGAGCTGCGTTGCAAGGTCGTTTTCGTAAATAACAACGAGCCTGTAGGGTCTTACGTACTTTGTAAGTTTCTCCTCTTTATCGGTATCACGTAAGTAATATGCACATCTTTCGAGCGTCATCTTCTCGCCGTATTCCATAGTTCTGAGCATAAACGGTCCGTTTGTGACGATCGTGGAGGGCTTCTTTGCCCAATCTTCGCTTCTTACAACGATATCCTCACGAAGAGGTACGAGTGCGGGGCTTGCGAGATTCATAAGGAAGTGATCGTAATCGATCTCACCTTCAAATGTGATCTCGATGATCTTGCTGTCAACAGCCGCAAGACCGAGGTCGTCGATAGAAGCATCGCCCGTTTTTACAAGGCGGGCATTCTTTATATCAAACAGAAGCGCTGCAGCTTCGCTTGAAAACTCGGGGTCGAGTATACGCTTCCAAGCGTAGATAAAGTCGTCAGCAGATACCTCTCTGCCGTCGCTCCACTTGGAGTCCTTGATCGTGATCTGGAGTTTGAATTCTCCCGCTTTCTCGATCACCTTCCAGCTCTTTGCCATAGCCTTTTCGACCTTACCGTTGGCATTGATCTTTGTAATGCCCTCGAAAAGCAGACCGATGATCTTTACTGCATCGTCATTTGTAAATGCGATCGCGGGATCAAGGTTGTATATCGGGTTGGTGATATACACGGGTATGATAGCTCCCTTATCCTCGTCGGTTCCCTCTGCGGAGCAACCTGCCGCAAAGGGCACGAGCATAAGCAAGCAAAGCATCAAAGCAACTATACGCTTCTTCATAATTAGAGTTTCCTCCTAAAATAAGTGGTAATAAAAAACACAGAATATGTACTATTAAAATATTATATCATCAAAACCGTCCATAAGCAATAAGATATTTTTCCAAAATTATGTTTTTATGCAGATGCACAATAATGCAGGACGATTTTTATGCATTTTACACATATACGTATTCCATATTATATAAGTAGATTATACAATAATTTTCAATCTTTTACAAGAGATAAAACAACTTTTTAACGAAAAATTCATTTTCATCTCTTTCTACATAAAAGAGGAATTATTTGCACATCCTATCACATAAAGAAGGTGATCTGATTGATCGAAGCAAACAGCTTTACACACTCCGACCTCGCTTTTGAAAAGCGCACGGTCCTGCCGAATACCGACGATGCCTGGCAGAGAGAGCACGGAATAGAATACGAAGAAAAGACCGAAGACGGTATCGGCATTGCAACGCTTGAGGTGACAAGCGACGAAGGCGCCGAATTGCTCGGCAAGCCGAGAGGAAAATACATCACCGTTTTCTGCGGTAAATTACGCTCCCTTGAGGCGTGGGAGCTTGAGAGGCTGCAAAGGCTGGTCGCAAAATATATCCGCACGCTCACATGCTCTCTGCTCGGGCACGAGCTCACCGAGGACACGGGCGTGCTTGTCGTGGGGCTCGGCAACCGGCAGATCACGTCTGATGCCATAGGCCCCAAGACCGCCGACAAAATGATAGTCACAAGACACATTCGCCACGCCGACGGCGAGGTCTGGCGTGAGCTTGGAATGTGCGAGGTGAGCGCACTCGCCCCGGGAGTGCTCGGGCAAACGGGAATAGAGACGGTCGAGCTTGTGCGCGGCGCGGTCAAAAACGTCTCTCCGTCACTGGTAATAGTCATTGACGCGCTTGCCGCAAGATCGTGTGACAGGCTCGCCGCGACGGTACAGCTCTCGGACACGGGAATCGAGCCCGGATCGGGGATCGGCAACCGCCGCAAGGCAATAGATAAAAAAACGCTCGGTATCCCCGTCCTCTCGATAGGTGTACCGACGGTTGTCGCATCGTCTACGCTGGTGTACGACGCGCTCTCGTCGGCAGGAATCAGCGACATAAGCGAAGAGCTGCGCGGCGTGCTTGAAAACGGTCGGGGGTTCTTTGTTTCTCCCGGTGACGCCGACGTCATATGCGAAGAGATGACCGACCTGCTCGCAGGCTCGATAGATACTGCAATGAGCGTTTGAGCATAATATTTTTTCTCCGTAAATATATTTGTAATGAATATAAAAAAGGAGGAAAAACAAATGCTGCCCGAAAAAATCATCGGAGCGCTTGAGACGGGGAGAATAAAAGACCCGTCGGGCGCAAATGATGCGCAAAAGAGCGCAAAGATCTCACTTTCACGTTCACGCAAAGAAAACAGCTCTTTGAGAATATTGGCAATGCTCACATCGGTCACCGTCGCACTCTCGTCTGTCGTCTTTATGGGTGCCGAGCTCGCCGCAAAAAGCACCGAGACCGCAAGCACCGTCTTTGATCTGATGCTGCACTCGAATTTTCCATCACCCGAGCCGTCCGATATTCCCGTGGCGATCATTACAAGCCAGAGCGAAACGACGTCTGCCCCCGAAACGACTCCCGCTCCCGAGACCACATCTGTTCCCGAAACAACAACGCCGCCGGAAACAACGTCCGCGCCCGAGACGACAGCACCGCCCGAGACATCACCGATAAGTATATATGATTTTGATTATTCCGCCGTACCCGAGGGAAGCCTTCCGATAGTCCCGACCGACCTGTCGGCAAGCGAGCTCGGCGAGTTTTATATCTCAAATGAAACGCCCTACAACCCCAATGTAGCTGCTCTTTCTCAAACAGGCGGTGCCGTTGCCGCTTGGAGCGATCTTTCTGCCGACAAAAACGCGCCTCTGGTGCTCATAATCCACACGCACGGCACCGAGGCATACAGCGCCGAGGGAGCTGTTTCGTACGACGAGAGCAACGTCGCCCCGCGCACCGAGAATACCGCCGAAAATGTTGTCGCCGTCGGCTCTGTTATGGCGGCTGTTTTCAGAGAAAACGGCATCTCCACTCTTCACTGCACGATACTGCACGATCTCGAATCCTACAAGGACTCCTACAACCGCGCCGCCGCAACGATAAAGGAATACCTTGAAAAATACCCGTCGATAAAATACGTCTTCGACATCCACCGCGACTCACTCATCCGCGAAAACGGTGAAAAAATACGCCCCGTCACAGAGATAGACGGCGAGAGTACGGCACAGGTGATGAGCGTCGTCGGCACCGACTACAAAGGAGCGGCGCACCCGAATTGGGAGATCAATCTCAGCCTTGCCGCCACCCTGCAGTCTCGGCTCAATGACTCCTACAGCAAACTTGCCAGACACATATATCTGCGCGGTGCGTCATTTAACCAGCAGTACACAGAGGGCTCACTGCTTCTTGAGATAGGCTCGTGCGGCAACACGCTTGCCGAAGCCAAGCGCGCGGGAGAGATAGTAGCAAAGGAGCTTTCGCAGATAATAAAAGGAAACTGAAAGGATAAAAAATGAAGAAGTTGATAATACTCGCACTCGTCATATTCGCACTGAATCAGATAGGCAAACAAAACGCGCCCTCGCCGTCGCAGTCCGACGGTGAAGGCGCAAAAGATCAAATTAAGGAACAAGCCGGGATTTTTTTTGAAGAGACCTACGACGGTCTGGTCGCCTGCATCTCAGGCGGCTGGGAGTTTGTTTCGGGTATGATCTCTTGATCATTTCTCACCGCAGAAGATTATACCCGCAAGTGCGATAGCCGCGCATACCGAAAAGCCGACCGTCGCGGAGATCATTCCCGTTTCGATACCGCCGAATACTCCGAAGAAAATTGCAAGCGCGAGAGTTGCGAGCGTTATCTTAATACCTGCTACAAGGCGTCTGTTCTCTCTTATCATTTCAAAAAGCACCGAGAAGAATGCCGCGATAAATGCCGCCGCGCTGTAGCTCTTTCTGTTATAATTTCTATTTTCAAAACCGTAATTGTTCATTGTCATCCTCCACGTTTAAATTCCGTTTTTGGTATTTCGTGTCTTAATAATACCACCATTTTTGGAATTTGTCAATACTTTTTTTCCTTTTTTGGAATATTTTTTTGAAAAAAGTATTTACAAATGGAATTTTCCGTGATAAAATATGATCAGAAAAGAATATTCTCGGAGGACAAAACGGTGAATTATATCGACAGGATCAATCTTTTGAAACAGCAAAAGCATATGACAAACGAACAGCTCTCGAAGCAGAGCGGCGTTCCGATGGGCACTCTCGGCAAGCTTATGGC
>CAYZHW010000079.1:0-6271 GCA_964478105.1 uncultured Lachnospiraceae bacterium
GAAGGTCATACCTTCCTCTCAGCCTGTAATACAAGCTCCCGTCTGTTCAATTGTAAGTGTATTATACACCCGCTGCAAAAAAATTGCAATAGCTTTTGTAAAAATTATTTTTCTTGCAATATTCCTTTCCAATAATGTCCGATTGCGGATACAAGTTTCAGTGCCTCGGTATGGACAGCCTTCGGATAAGAGAAATAAAGTCTGCATATCTCAAAAGCAAGATCTCCCTTATAACCGATCTCACGAAGTCCCTCAATAAAGGCATTCCAATTACACACGTGATCCCCCTCGGTCTTAAGGTAGGAATACGGGATCATATGATTGTCTTCATTTCCGTTGTTGTCGTGAAGATGAAGTATCATCAGCCTATCTCCGAGCGTTTTTACAAAATCCTTTACATTTCGCCGCGTGAGGTTAGCGTGTCCTATATCAAAGCAACAGGCAAAATATCTTCCTCCCGCCTCGTTGTTGAGAATATCTATCATACGGCAAAGGTCGCCCGCATTGGACAGTCTTCCTTCGATTATCGTTCCTTTTTGTCTTCCGTAGATATTTTCAATGCAGATAACTACATCCTTATATTTCTTTATGACCGGAATAAGTCTGCGGTAGATCATAAGATCGGTCTCCCATTCTTCTTCAAAAGAAGCACAGAGAACGGGATGAACGACAATTGCAGGACACGAAAGATACTCGCAGAGTGCGAAGCATTTATCAAGCGCCATAAAAAGGTACTCGTTTATCTCGTCTTTATCTTTAAACCACACGGGAAATGGCGCGTGCATCTGCCCGATAACAACTCCCGTTTTTTCGGATGCCTCTTTCAAAGGAGCATAGCATTCAAGAAAATCCTCAGTCGGCTTGTCAAAATCAGACGGGAATATTCCGTCGCGTGCAAGCTTGGGGGCATAGAGATCAAGATCAACATTGAAATCTACCGATTCAAAACCGCACGACTTTATGTATTCAAATGATTCAATAGGACGGTTCTTATCATACCATCCCGCAGACTGTACACCTACTCGTAACATAATATACCTCCAAAAATAATTGTACTTTGATTATAGGAAACAGTCAAAACAAAGTCAAGTTTTGCAGTGAATATTGGATGTTTGAATCAAAACGACTATACCGTTTTGCGCATTTGATCATTTTCTGCCAAATGTCCTCTCTTGCTTTTTTGGCGTCCTTATTTGTCTTCTTCGGGAAACGATTCTCTTTTTCAATTGACAAAAATAAACAGGGGTGATAAAATTTATTCATACATTTTATAAGGAGTATAAAATGAAGAGAACGCTCTCATACAAGGATTATTTCAACAAAGTATACGGTTGCCTTATCGGCAAGACTGTCATCGGCACTCTCGGGGCGCCTTTTGAGGGTGTCAAGATGCCTCTTGAGCTTAAGTTCTCACCCGAAATGATAAATACGATGCTCCCCAACGATGACCTTGATCTTCAAGTGCTCTGGCTTGATGAGGTCGAGCGTCACGGGCTTGATTTTACTCCCTACGACCTTCAAAAGCGCTTTGCCGAAGCGCCTGCCCCTACGACCCGGGCGAATATGCGATAATGCGCAAAAATTACGCAAGAGGAATATATCCTCCGACATCGGGATGGTTCTCCAACGACTTTTATCTTGAGGGAATGGGCTGTCCCATCAGAAGTGAGATATGGGCTTGTCTCTCCCCATGCGATACTGCGCGCGCAGTAGAACTTTCGGAGCGCGACGGCATTCTTGATCACGCGGGTGAGAGCGTATACGCAGAAAAGTTTTTTGTCGCGCTTGAATCTGAGGCTTTCTTTGAAAGTGATCTGCACAAGCTTATCGGCAAGGCACTCGAATACGTCCCCGAAAAGTGTAAATTCCGCGATCTTGTCCTTGATACAGTAGAACTCTGCGGCAAATATAAAGACGAAAAGATCGTACTTCGCAAGCTCCTTTTTAAATACGGGCATCCCGATTGCACCAATCTTTTTGAAAATATAGGTATTACGCTTATCGCGCTTCTTCTCGGTGAAGGCGATATGATAAAAACGGGTATGATGGCCCTCAACTGCGGTTTTGATACCGACTGTACCTGTGCTACGGCAGGAGCAGTTCTCGGACTTATCGCAGGCGCCGACGCTATCATAGAAAAGCACGGCTGGGATGATATCCGTTACATTCTCGGCGTAACGTGCGAGCGCAGAAGCGACAAGGTCATAGATCTTGCCGAAGATATTACGCTGCTCGGCGCATACCTCTCAGAAGGGGCTATTCCCGACGGCCCCAAGATAATGTACCGCTTCACCCCCGCACAGTTCCCTCTCGAATTTGACGTAAGATATGAGAACGGCGATCCTACATTCTCGCCCGTAAAACCGTGTACAGTAACTCTCAACATAAAAAATCACTCAAACAAAACCGTCAGCACGGCACTTAATTTTTCGGGTGCATATGACGGTACGTATGGGTTGGGAGTTTCGGGCGGTAAAACAGTCTCTCTTGAACTTGAGATAAGCTTCCCTGAAAATGAGGCGGTTGTGAAGGACACGAACAAAGTATACATCACATACAACTACAACGGCGAAGAAAAGAAGTTTGATTTCGGCGTAGTGGGTGCAATGCCTTGGAAGGCGATAGGCCCCATCCGGCGCACTGATCCCGTATGCGACACGAAGAGCCTTATCGCGGCAGACCTTAAATATTCCAAGATCGTCAATGCGGTCGAGTACAGTGAGAATATGTACGACGTAAAGCGCCGATTCCACCTCAATTTTGCTCCCGATACCGACACGGAATATATGAGTTTTGACGAGTGCTTTGTTCCTTATAACGAGAATGATATTTCCACAAAATACGAAGAGACGGTTTACTACCAAAAAGAGGACTCGATCCGATTCTCGGATATATGCGGACTCAAGGGTCCCGCGTTCGTGTATCTTGCGCGTGAACTTATCTGTCCCGAGCAAAGAGAACTGTTTGTTCAGATAGGTCACAGTTCACCCTTCGCGCTTTGGATCAACGGTGAAAAAATGACAGAAAGAAAATGCTGCGACACCTTTGACGCTGAAAACGTACACATTGCAGGCGTCAAACTCAAGGCGGGAGTAAACAAGATACTGCTTCGTCTCACCCAGATAAACGAAGATGCGAAGTATTCTATGATATTCTCGCGCCGAAATACCTGCGGTGAACATTATACCGATATGGCCGCCGTCAGACCTGAATCCTGGAAAAAATAAAATGCAAAAAAATACACCTAAAAAGTAAAAAAACATATGGACAAAAGCGCCTAAAAGTGTCATAATAGTATTAAATCCAAGCAAATGAGGCACAACAATGAACCGTTCAAACATTAACACAAGCAGAGCGCTAAAGGAATATTTTGCCGTTTCTCCAAGCTACTGCGAGCCTTACGGAAACGGACACATCAATGATACCTTTCTTGTAATTTCCGATAAGCGCTATATACTGCAAAGAATGAACACGACGGTATTTCCCGACCCCGTCGCACTTATGGAAAACATACTCGGTGTTACCGAGCACATAAGAAAGAAGGCAAAAAAAGACGTGGAGCGCGCGACTCTCGCAGTTGTGCCTACACTCTCGAAAGACAACTTTTTTTGCGACACTGACGGAAGTTATTGGCGTATGTATGAATTCACCGAAGGTACGGTTACTTTTGAGAGGGTAAAAAATAAGGAAGACTTTTACCGTTGTGCTATTGCGTTCGGACAGTTTCAAGGAATGCTTGCCGACTATCCCGCAGAAAAACTTCACGAGACTATAGCAAATTTTCACAACACACCCGTTCGATATGAAAACCTTATGAGAGCGGCAGAAGCAGATGTGTGCGGCAGACTTAAAGAAGTCACAGCCGAGCTGGAATTCGCCAAGGCAAGAAAAGATTTTTGCGATATACTTGAAGACGCGCACGCGCGCGGCACTCTTCCCTTGCACGTAACACATAACGATACCAAACTCAATAACATCCTTTTCGATGAAAAGACATCCGAACCTGTGTGCGTGATAGATCTTGACACGGTTATGCCGGGATATTCAGTCAACGATTTCGGTGATTCGATACGTTTCGGCGCAAACACCGCAAACGAAGCTGAGACCGATTTTTCAAGAGTCAAACTTGACCTTGAGCTCTTTGAGGCATACACAAAGGGATTTCTCGAAGGGTGCAACGGCAGTCTTACCAAGGAAGAGATAAAGCTCCTTCCCATCGGTGCCGTAATGATGACGCTTGAATGCGGAATGAGGTTTTTGACCGATTATCTTGAGGGAGATGTTTACTTCAAGATACACAAGCCTACGCACAATATCGACCGTTGCCGCAATCAATTTGCGCTTGTTGCTGATATGGAAAAAAAGATGGACGATATGAATGCTATCATAGAAAAATACATATAAAAAAAGCCCCAACGGGGCTTTTTATTTTAGAATTTTATCATATTATCGTATATTGTCGGCAATCCCTCTCGGAAAAGATGTGAGTCATTTGAAAGTGTGAGCATCCGAGGCACGGTTATACCATCGTCTGTGTTTGGAAAATATATAACGGTGACACCGGTATGACTCATATCAAAATGGATCGAATAAAGCGGAAACGGAATGTCCAAAAGCGACGAGAGGAAAAACCAACCGAATCCCTGATGCGCAAAAAACGCCACCCTGTTGTCATTGGGACGGGTTGCGCGGTATGTATGTGTTTCTCTGTCGTGCTCGTATCCGAGACGCGCAAGAAACGCGTCGGTCTCGCGCTCGACACGCTCCATACCGGATTTGAAAGTTGGATGTTCTGCAAACTTTGGATGCTCGTACCACTTCATTCCAAGCTCGCGAATCTCATTGCTCGCCAAAAGATGTGTATATTCGGGTACGCGGTGCATCCACTCGCGCCCGTATGAAACATCAAGAGAAAACTCCCGCCAGACGTGCGTCTCTTTGGCAAAATCAAGGAGTATGGGTTCTCTTTTTAGTATCTCGCAGGTTGGTCTCGCTGTCTCCCCGGCGCGCACCGATGTTGACGAATATACGACATCGATCCCGCCGTAAGCGAGTCTTTTTGCGACGGCTTCAGCCTGACGCGCACCAAACGGAGTCAACGAATCGGGATCGTATATAGGATCGCCGTGACGAACATAAAACAAAAGCATATTATTTGGGTTCCTTTCCTTCGAGCTGAACCTTTGGCAAGCTCCAATGGTATTTTGTCGCGAGCATACGGATAACTATGACAGATATCATAGGTACAAGTGAAACTATAGGAATATTGTCAAAGCATATTCTGAGCACATAGTACATCAGACTGCCGAAGATCGATGCAAGCGCATATATGTGTTTTTTGAACACATACGGGGTGGTATCTGTAATGATATCACGGAATATTCCGCCGCCGACACCGGTTATCATACCGACAAAGATAACGATGAGAACATTATCCTCAAAACCGTGAGTGAATGCTACCTCGGCACCTGTTACCGAAAAGGCCGCAAGACCTACCGCGTCAAAAAAGTTGTTTACCTTTTCGAGCCTTATTCTCACCTCTGAGAATCTCCGTCTGTTTATATATGCTACAATGAAGATGGCGACCGATACAGTCACTGCGATGACACAAATGAGATAATTCTCAAATATCATAGGAGGGTGTATTCCAATAAGAAGATCCCTTGTCACTCCGCCGCCGACCGCAGTGATGCAGCCTACAAATACTACACCGAATATGTCAAGATTCGCACCTATAGCAACAAGTGCGCCCGAGAGTGCGAAGGCGATCGTTCCTATTATCTCAAGAAATTTTATAAACTCAGTCATACTATCTCAAACTCTCCGAATTCTGTCGAAGCTACGCACTCAGCGCTTATTGCACGAAGTGGCACCATATGCGGCTGTGTCATATGAAGCTGTTGGTCTTCTTTTTTCTCCCACGCTTCAACAAGAAGAAGCTCGCACGGGTCTTTCTCAGAAAAATAATAATCGTAGCGAACACAACCGGCCTCGGCTCTTATAGCATCGACTATTCCCTCTTTCTTCAAACGCTCTACAAATTCCTCTCGCTTGCCCGCACGGCAGGTGTATTTTACAAATATATTATACATTTTCATTACCTCTTTTTTCTTTCAGTATAGCACAATGCGAAAAAAAAGACAATATCTGATATTGTCTTTTTTATTATAATACCGTAACTAAAAAAATCAATAATGATACCGCCTATTTTCATAAGTGTTTTGACTTGTTCAAGATAGACAATAAATTTAATAATTTATCCTTTATATTC
>CAYZHW010000079.1:6281-7412 GCA_964478105.1 uncultured Lachnospiraceae bacterium
CAAACGAAAAACTCTTGCAATAAAAAAGAAAAAATGGTAATATAATATTACAATAAATTCGGAGGTATATACAATGGGAGTTCTCACAGGTAAGACAGTCATAATCACCGGCGGCGGACGCGCAGAGCCCTTGAAGGACGGCTCTGCAGGTTCGATCGGTTACGGTATAGCAATAGCATATGCAAAAGAAGGCGCAAACATCGTTATCACCGGAAGAAACGTAAAGAAACTTGAGGATGCAAAGGAAGAACTCGAGCGTCTCTACGGTATCAAGGTGCTTCCCATTCAGGCGGACATCAACGCGGGTGCCGATAACGAAGCGGCTGTAAAGAATGTCGTTGACACGACTATAAAGGAGCTTGGACGCATCGACGTGCTTATCAATAACGCACAGGCATCGGCTTCGGGCGTGACACTCGCAGATCACACCACAGAACAGTTTGACCTCGCTCTCTACTCGGGACTCTACTCTGCTTTCTATTATATGAAGGCTTGTTATCCCTATCTCAAGGAGACAAAGGGCTCGGTCATCAACTTTGCATCGGGTGCCGGACTTTTCGGCAACTACGGTCAGTGCGCTTACGCGGCGGCAAAGGAAGGCATCAGAGGCCTTACCCGTGTTGCGGCAACAGAATGGGGCAAAGACGGCATCAACGTAAACGTTGTCTGCCCGCTTGCTTGGACCTCTCAGCTTGAAAAGTGGAAGGAATACAACCCCGAGGCGTTTGATAAGAATGTTCATATGCCCCCTATGGGACACTTCGGCCACACAGAGCTTGAGATCGGACGCGCTTGCGTACAGCTCGCTTCCCCCGACTTCAAATTTATGTCGGGCGAAACACTCACCCTTGAGGGCGGCCTCGGCCAAAGACCTTAAATTACAAAAAACGGATGGGCATTGCCCATCCGTTTATTTTTACTGTTTGGTTTTCTTTGAGAGGATCTCCTTATCGCTTGTGAATTCACTTCCGCTTGCGACTTCGAACATATTAAGAAGTGCCTCTATTGTGAGTTTTTTCTTCTCTTCTCCGGAGACATCGATGATAACCTTGCCCTCGTGCATCATAATAAGGCGGTTGCCGTGTTCGATGGCATCTCGCATATTGTGAGTGATCATAAGGGTGGTGAGAT
>CAYZHW010000080.1:0-7352 GCA_964478105.1 uncultured Lachnospiraceae bacterium
AGTCTTACCTGTTCCGCGAGAGCCGCAGAAAAGGTAGGCGTGGGTGGTTTTGTTGTTAGCTACCTCATATTTAAGTATAGACGTGATGTGATCCTGACCGCAAACGTCGTCGAAGTCAACAGGACGCCATTTTCTGTACAAAGCCTGATGCATTATAATTCCCCCTGATAGTAAAAAAGTAAGGTGCGATATAAGACCATACACCTAAGAATCGAATATGGAAACATACGCGTTAACAATATATCCCGCTCAGAACAGGCATCCTCACGGCACATCGAACTTACTGCTTAATGCTGCTCGGTTCCCCGCCTGACATGGTTCACAGCCATCAATTGCGCGAGACCCATCCTTCAACGCGGAAAGATATTGCGCAGCCGCACATATCCACTCCTCAAAAAAGGAAACCACCCCTGCTGTAGCGGATTGCAGGTACAGGGCACCGCTATCTCCCCGGCCGGTATGACCTTGTCTTACAGCTTGGTCACAAAATATAGTATAACAGATTTTTATAAATTATGCAAGAGCTTTTTTATATTGTTGAATTGAAACTCTTTCTGTATTGCATAGGAGAAATCCCCTTTGCGTTTTTGAACTGTGCGATGAAATAGCTCGACGAGGAAAAACCGACCTCGTATGCTATTTCGGTTATGCTCATATCGCTTTCCGTCAACAGCTTTTCCGCCTCTGCTATACGCAGAAAATTGACATAATCGCTGAAGCTTCTTTTCGTAATGTTCTTGAAGAACCTTGAAAAATAACTGTAGCTGACATTGCATTTTTTTGCGACATCCTCTACACAGATGTCGTTCTTGAAATTTTCTTTTGCAAAATTTATTGCTGTCTGAAGTCTTGCGGCGGAAGTTTCGGTTATTTTATCCTCAATGTTGAGATTTATTCCGCGTTTGTTCCAGGTGCGAAGCATCCAGAGAAATATTCTGCTGATATCGGTTCGTATGGCGAGCTCATAACCGTAATCCTTGTTTTTTGATTCGTTGCGTATGTTTTCCATAAGGGAAGCGATGTCGATATCGTCGAATTCGTCCGAGAAAAATATTTTCTGATGTGTCGAAGAGGTGAGAGTAAACGGAAGCAGATATTTTATCTCAAAAAAACTGTGTGAACCGGTGTAGAGAAGCGATGGATCAAATTGCACCATCAGATATTCTGTGCGTTCATCGAGTCCTATGATACTGTGTACGTCGTTGGAATTGAGCAGAAGCAGATCGCCCGCTCCGAAAAACAGAGTCTGTCCGTTTAAGAGCACCTTGGATCTGCCTACATATCCGTATATGATCTCTATGGCATTGTGATAGTGCGCATTGCACATCATACCCGCTCCCTCGCGCACCTGGTAATCTACCCAGAAGGGGAAGGGATAGCGAGCGCTCATAAGTTTTTTTTCAAAATACAGATCGTTCATATTTTCTCCAAATGACAAAATATTGATATTTTTATATATGATAATTATATCAAATGTTTTTGCTTTTGTCTATAATGAAAATGTAATAATTTTAATTTGGGGAGGATAACCAAATGGCAAGAACAGTAAAAGTAGGTATTATCGGATGCGGAGGAATCGCAAATGGAAAGCATATGCCCTCACTGGCTAAGCTTCCGAATGTTGAAATGGTGGCATTCTGCGACATCGTCGAAGAAAAAGCAATCGAAGCAAAGGAGAAATTCGGTGCTCCCGACGCAAAGGTGTTCACAGATTACAAGGACCTTTTGGCCGAGAAGGACATAGAGGTCGTTCACGTCTGCACACCTAACAGAAGCCACTCGTTTATCACTGTTGACGCGCTTCACGCGGACAAGCACGTAATGTGCGAGAAGCCGATGGCAAAGACGGCGGCTGAAGCAAAGGCTATGCTTGATGCGGCAAAGGAAACAGGTAAGAAACTCACTATCGGTTATCAGAACCGCTTCAGACCCGACAGCACATATCTTCACAGAGCATGCGAGAGAGGCGATCTCGGTGAGATCTATTTCGCAAAGGCGCATGCGCTCAGACGCCGCGCGGTTCCCACATGGGGTGTATTCCTTAACGAGTACGAGCAGGGCGGCGGTCCGCTTATCGATATCGGAACACACGCACTTGACCTTACTCTCTGGTGTATGAACAACTACGAGGTAAAGAGCGTAACAGGTACAACATTCAAGAAGCTCAACGACCAGAAGGAAACCGGTAACGCGTGGGGCGACTGGAACTGCGACGAGTTCACCGTCGAGGACAGCGCATTTGCGTTTATCACAATGAAAAACGGCGCTACTATTATGCTCGAGTCCAGCTGGGCGCTCAACACGCTCGATGTCGACGAGGCAAAGACATCGCTCTGCGGTACAAAAGCCGGAGCTGATATGAAGGACGGACTTCGCATCAACTTCGTTGAATTCGGCCGTCAGGTAGTAACAAAGCCCGACCTTGAAAGCGGCGGAGTTGCGTTCTATCATGCACCCAAGGAGACCGATGCCGACATCGAGGCAAAGCAGTGGATAAATGCTGTTGTAAACGATACAGAGCCCGTTGTTAAGCCCGAAGAAGCGCTTGTAATATCGCAGATACTTGAGGCGGTCTACGAGTCTGCAAAGACAGGCAAGACAATTTACTTTTAATTTCGGAGGAATCAAAAATGAAGCTTGGTGTAATGAATCCCGTGCTTGCAGACCTCACATTTGAGGAGGCGCTTGCACGTTTGAAGGCGCTCGGCGTACAGTGCATCGAGATAGGAGCCGGCGGATATCCGCACGACTATCACTTGAAGCCCGAGGAGCTTTTGGCAAGCAAAGAAAATATCGAAGCATATAAAGCTCTTCTTAAAAAGTACGATATCGAGATCTCGGCAATAAGCTGCCACGGTAACCCCGTACATCCTCAGAAGGAGCTCGCCGAGAAGTATCATAACGAATTCAAAAACGCGATCCTTGCGGCAGAGGCGCTCGGCGTTGACACTGTCATCGGATTTTCGGGCTGTCCCGGGGATTGTGAAAACTCAAAATGGCCCAACTGGGTAACCTGCGCTTGGCCGCGTGATTACGGATATATCCTCAAGTGGCAGTGGGAAGAGGTACTCATCCCCTATTGGAAGGATATGGCCGAATTCGCAAAGGCACACGGCGTGACAAAGATCGCGCTTGAGATGCATCCCGGCTTTTGTGTATACAATCCCGAGTCGCTCTTAAAGCTCCGCGAGGCGGTAGGTGAGGTCATCGGTGCAAACTTTGACCCCAGCCATCTTTTCTGGCAGGGAATAGATCCCGTTGCGGCAATAAAGGCGCTTAAGGGTGCGATCCATCACTTCCACGCAAAGGATACCAAGATCGACGAGCGCAACTGCTCTGTTAACGGCGTGCTTGACACAAAGCCGCTCGGAAACGTATTCGTCCGCTCGTGGGATTTCCGCACGGTCGGATACGGTCACGGTTATGATGTTTGGAACGATATTTTCAGTATGCTTCAGATGACCGGCTACAACGGAGCTATTTCTATCGAACACGAGGATGCTTTAATGTCGACCGACGAGGGACTCGAGAAGGCGGTTGAATTCCTCAAGAAGACAATAATTTTTGAACAGCCCGCCGATGCTTGGTGGACCTGAGGTGGATTATGGTATATAACGTAGGTATAATCGGATACGGTGGTATGGCGCATCATCACGTTGAGCGTGTTTCGTCCTACGAAAAGGTGAACTTTTACGGAGTGTATGACGTAGACCCCAAGAGATGCGAAAAAGCGGCAAGCGAGGGTATGAAGGTTTATTCTTCAACAGAAGAGCTGCTCTCTGATGAAAATATACACATCGTGCTCGTTGCAACTCCCAACGATGTGCACAAAGAGCTTTGTATTGCCGCTATGAGAGCGGGAAAGCACGTCGTATGCGAGAAGCCTGTGACGCTCTCGTCCGAAGAGCTTATCGAGATAATCAAGGTCAGAGACGAGACGGGTATGCAGTTTACGATAAACCAAAACCGCAGATGCGATGTTGATTTCAACCTTATGAAGGATAAGATCGAGAGCGACATCATCGGAGAGCCCTACATCGTTGAATCGCGCGTTGAGGGATCTCGCGGTATGCCTACCGGATGGCGCACCATCAAGAGTATGGGCGGAGGTATGATGCTTGACTGGGGCGTGCACCTTATCGACCAGCTTCTTTATATGTTTGACGAAAAGGTTGCAAATGTCTTCTGTAAGATGTATAATATAGAGTACAGTGATGTTGACGATAATTTCAGCCTTGTTATGACATTCCAGAGCGGGCTCACCGCAAAGGTAGAGGTAGGAACGAACAACTATATCCAGCATCCGAGATGGTATGTCTGCTGTGAGAAGGGAACTCTTCAGATAGACGACTGGGAATGCACGGGAAAGATCGTGCGTTGCATCGACAAGGAAAATGTCTGGGGTGATGAGATCGTCTTTACCAAGGCTGGCCCCACAAAAACAATGGCGCCCAGAAATCCCCGTTCGGTCGAGACGATAGAGATCTCGGCATATACCGACGGACATTCCAAGCTTCGCCCGACATATGAACAGCTCGTAAATGCAATAGAAGGAACGGCTCCGCTTACCATAACGGCAGAGCAGGCACTTCGCGTTATGCTTGTTATGGAAGCAGCATTTAAGTCGGCTGAATATGGCATCGCTGTAAATACTGATATATAGGAGTAAAAAATGAGAATTGGTATTGATCTTGGCGGAACCAACATAAAGGCAGGACTTGTAGATGACAAGTTTAACATCGTAAAGAAAATGTCCGTTCCCACGCGCGCCGAGCGCGACTCGGTCGAGATAATGCGTGATATGGCAATGCTTGCCATCGATGTTGTGCGCGAGGCGGGATATACGATGGATGATATTGAGAGCATAGGTATCGGAAGTCCCGGGACCTGCGACAGCAAGAACGGTATTCTTGTATACTCTAATAACATCAAGTTCTTCAAAGAGCCTATGAGAGCCGAGATACAGAAATACATAGACAAGCCTGTATACATTGACAATGACGCAAACTGCGCGGCGTTCGGCGAGTATTCGGTGCTTGAAAACAAACCCGAGGTCTTTGCGGCTGTCACGCTCGGTACAGGCGTCGGCGGCGGTGTCGTTATCGACGGAAGAGTGTTCCGCGGATTCAACGGAACTGCTCCCGAGCTCGGACATACGACGCTTGATATGAACGGCAAGCCTTGCAACTGCGGACGAGTCGGTTGCTTTGAACAGTATGCTTCGGCAACAGCGCTTATTTCGCAGACAAAAGAGGCTATAGAGAAGAATCCCGACTCGATCCTTGCCAAGGCGGCGGAGCGAGAGGGGAAGGTCAGCGGACGCACTGCATTTGTGGCAGAGCGCGAGGGCTGTGAGGTAGGAAAAGCCGTAGCCGACAAGTATATTGAATACCTCGGCATCGGACTTGTGAATGTTATCAATAACTTTGCTCCCGGTGTGCTTTGTATAGGCGGAGGAGTTTGCGGCGAGGGTGCGAGAATTCTTGAGCCTGTAAAGGAATACTGCGCAAAACACGTTTACTGCCCCTACGTGGAGCAGACCGAGATACGCATTGCAAAGCTCGGAAACGACGCAGGCATCATAGGTGCAGCACTTTTGAATGAGTAATAATAAGAGCAACAGTGCGGGGAAAACCTTTTTATCAAAAAGGTTTTTCCCGCACCTTTTTCCAAAAAACTTTTAAATCATTTTATTGATATACCATAAAACGATTCAAAGGTTTTTGAAGGGGATCAAAATGGGGAACTTTTATAAAAGTTCCCCATTTTGGTTATATCATTTCTTTATATACTTCGTTCTTTGCAACTTTGCGGTCGCGGGCGGCAGACTTGATAGCATCCTTTTTGCTCTCACCCTGTGATATGTAATACTCCACGTGTTCGGGAATACTCATACTCTGCCAGAATTCTTCGGATCCGCCATCGGCTTTTCCTTCTATTATAAGTACGTATTCTCCGCGCGGTGCGATCTCGTTATAGTGTGCTATCGCGCCCGATATCGTTGTGCGGTGAATATCCTCGTTGAGCTTTGTCAGCTCCCGGCACAGCGTTATACGGCGCTCGCCGAAAGCATCCAGCAGGTCGTCGAGCGTCCCTTTGAGTTTGTGGGGCGCTTCGTATATTATCATAGTACGCTCTTCGTGCGAGAGAAACTCAAGACGTTTTTTACGTTCATTTTTTACGGCAGAGAGAAAACCCTCGAATACAAATCTTCCAGTGGGGAGCGCCGAGAGTGTGAGTGCCGTGATAGCCGCGCACGCACCGGGTATGCTTGTGACCTTTATTCCTTTTTTTGCGCAGAGAGCAACGATATCCTCGCCGGGGTCGCTTATCGCGGGAGTTCCCGCATCGGTGATGAGCGCACACGATTCTCCTGCGGCAAGGCGTGCGGCAATGATCTCACCGCGCTCACGCTTGTTGTGCTCGAAATAGGAGATCAGTTCTTTTTTTATGCCGAGATATGAGAGCAGATGAGAAGAATTGCGCGTGTCCTCGGCTGCGATGAAATCTACCTCGGTGAGTACCTTTACCGCACGCTCGGAAAGATCGGCAAGATTGCCTATCGGAGTTGCGACAAGATAGAGTACGCCGTTCTCTATTTGGTTTTTTTCGGATCGTGTATTCACGTTCTTTATACTGCTCATAAAAAATTCCTTAATTAAAAAGATTTCCCGTGTCATACACGGACTGCATATCCGAGGTAAAAATTCTCGGTGATATTTCTTTTGTGTCGCGGTAAACTATCAACGGACGGGTAACAACACATCCGGGAGCGCCGCCTAGTTTTGCTTCGACGAGCATCATCGAGGGGATGCTCGCGGTGTCGGGATAAACCATCGTTATTCGTTTTGGCTCGAGCGAGTTCTCGCGCAGAGCACAGATCAGGTCACACATTCTGTCGGGCCGGTAGACGAGATATAAGAGCCCGCCGAACTTCAAGGTTTTCGCAGCGGCTGCCGCAAAGTCACCTATGTCACCGAAAAGCTCGTGTCTGGCTATATTTTTTGCCATAGAGACATTTGCTTTTCCGGCGTTATCACGCATATACGGAGGATTGCAGACGATAATATCGAGCTCGCCTCCAAAGCATTCTGCTGTAAGATCTCTTACGTCAAGGCTGTGGGTGAACATCCGCTTGGAAAAACCGTTGAGTTTGGCGTTCCTGGCTGCAAGCTCGCAAAAATCCTGCTGTACGTCGACAGCGTGGATGCTTTTGCACTTACCTCTGGCAAGAAGCAAGAGGGATATTATTCCGGTGCCGCACCCGAAATCTGCGGCATTCGCATACTTTTGCTCACGCACGAAGGCGGCGAGCAGGAGTGCGTCAGTGCCGAATCTCAGCCCGTCCTTTT
>CAYZHW010000081.1:0-7100 GCA_964478105.1 uncultured Lachnospiraceae bacterium
GCGGATTCCCGTCGGTCGAATATGCGGCACATACCATTATGCACTGTCTTGATGACTACGGCGGACAGCGTTTCGAGGTCGGATATTCTTCGGCTATCGCGGTGGTACTCTTCGCGGTAATGATCGGTGCTAACGCACTGGTTAGAAAATTACTTTCAAAGGTGGGACAATAATATGGCAAAACTTAGAACAAGAAAACATGCCGTTGTCCTTAACCGTTCAAAGGGCGGAGACTTCGGTATTACCGTACTCCTTACGATCATGGGAGCGTTTATGTTCCTTCCCATGCTCTACGTTATCATGCAGTCGCTCAAACCTCTCGACGAACTTTGGATGTTCCCCCCGAGATTTTACGTTATCAAGCCTACTCTCAAGAACTTCTCTGATCTGTTCTATCTTATGAACACATCTTGGGTGCCTTTCTCAAGATATATGTTCAACACGATCCTTATCTCGGTAGTAGGTACGGGCGGAAACCTTATCTTCTCGTCTATGGCAGCTTACGCGCTTGCTAAGATCAAGTTCCCGGGTAGAAAGTGGATGTTCAAGCTTATCGTTACATCCCTTATGTTCCACGCAACGGTAACTTCTATCACAAACTTTATCACAATGAGTGCCCTTGGTTGGGTCGATACATACCTCGCGGTAATCGTTCCTGCGTTCTGTACGACGCTCGGACTTTACCTTATGAAGCAGTTTATGGAAAACGGCGTCCCGGATACCGTACTTGAGAGTGCGCGTCTTGACGGCTCGAACGAGTTCCACACATTCTGGGTAATCGCGATGCCTATGGTTAAGCCCGCGTGGATGACGCTTATCATCTACTCCTTCAAGGATCTTTGGAACCAGGGTGCTTCGATGTACATTCACAGCGAGCAGTTGAAATCCTTTAACTACGCTATCCAACAGATCGTTGCCGGCGGTATCAAGCGTGCCGGTGCAGGTGCGGCATCCACAGTTCTTATGATGTCTGTGCCGATCATAGTATTCGTAATAAGCCAGAGCAACGTCATCGAAACGATGGGTTCGTCGGGTATGAAAGATTAAGGAGGAATATAAAGATGAAAAAATTATCTACGATCGTTCTCCTTACACTTATCGCACTTATGATCTTCTCTGTTCCGATGTCGGCGGCATCGCCTTACCAGACATACACCTACTCCATCGACGGAGAGGCGCGTTATTCACCCGATGCATATGTTCCGCTTCAGGTGCTTAACTCCTCGTCTCTTGGACTCTCCACGGCGTTTGACGATCCCAGAGATCTCTTCGTTGACGAAGATGAGAACGTGTACTTGGTAGATGCCAAGAACAACAGAGTTATCTGCTTTGACAAGTATTACAATCAGAAGTTTATCATCAAGAACTTCACAAACGAGCACGGTGTTCCGGACTACTTCTCAGCTCCGTCCGGTGTGTTCGTATCATCTGATTACATCTACGTTTGCGATACAGATGCAAACAGAATAGTAATGTTTGACCGTGACGGAAAATACGTCAAGATCATTCCTCAGCCCGAATCCAACCTCTTCGAGGAAGATTCGATTTACAAACCCGTAGCAATAGCGGTGGATAAGTACGGCAGACTTTACGTCGTATCCTCCACTACATATCAGGGTATCATCGTTATGGCCGATGACGGTACATTCGTTCAGTTCGTAGGTGCTCAGAAGGTTGCTATCAGCGCTTTCGATATCATCTGGAGACGGTTCCAGACCGAAGAGCAGAGAGAACAGACCGAGCAGACGGTACCTACCGAGTTCAACAACATCACGGTTGACGCAAACGGTAACATCTATGTAACGACATCCTCGATCGACGACAGCGATCTTTCGTCCGCAATCAGAAACAAGAGCAAGTCGGGTGACTACGCTCCTGTTAAGCTTCTTAATGCAGCGGGCGACGAGATCATGAAGCGTAACGGCTTCTATCCTCCCTCCGGTGAAGTTGATATATCCGGCGGTACGGCAACAGGATCCATATCCGGCCCCTCCAAGATCATCGACGTAGCACTCGGACCGGAAGGTACTTGGTCGATCATCGATGAAAAGCGTTCCAAGATATTCACATACGATATCGAAGGAAACCTTCTCTTCGCATTCGGTGATACAGGTTCTCAGCTCGGCAACGTCCAGAGCATTGAGGCAATAGCTTATCAGGGCGACAAGATTCTTGTCCTTGATAAGACATCCGACTCGATCACGGTTTATAAGAGAACAGAATACGGTGACATCCTTATTCAGGCTCTCTATCATCAAAACATCAGAAGATATGACCTCTCGGTTTCCGACTGGCAGGAGATCCTCAAGAGAAACTCCAACTTTGACGCGGCTTATATCGGAATCGGTAACGGCCTCTACAGAAGCGCTGAGTACGAGGAGGCTCTCTCTTACTACAAGCAGGCATACGATACAGACAACTACTCCAACGCTTATAAAGAAATAAGAAAGGAATGGATCTCCAAGTACGTTATCTTCATTCCTATCATAGTCGTTGCGGTCGTTGTTGCGTGCTCGATGTTCCTTAAGTACGCAGGCAAGGTAAACAGCCGTGCGGCAGTTGCGGGCGGTAAGCGTACATTCAAGGAAGAGTTGCTTTACGGCTTCCACGTAATATTCCATCCGTTTGACGGCTTCTGGGATCTGAAGCACGAAAAGCGCGGCTCCGTACGTGCGGCTATCGTTTACATCGCGATCGCGATCGTAAGCTTCTATTATCAGTCCATCGGTAGAGGATACCTCCTCAACCCGAAGGAGCAGTTCTCGAGCCTGTTCAGCCAGGTCATCTCGATACTTGTTCCGCTCTTCCTCTGGGTTGTAGCTAACTGGTGTCTCACGACGCTCTTTGACGGTGAAGGAAGCTTCAAGGATATCTTCGTTGCAACATCCTATGCGCTCCTTCCTGTACCGATATTTATAATTCCCTCGACACTCTTGTCGAATATCGTCACAAATGCAGAAAAAGATTTGATCTCGTTTGCATCGACAATTATGTTCCTGTGGGTAGGAATGCTCATTTTCTTCGGAATGATGGTAACACATGACTACTCACTCGGAAAGAACGTTCTTACATCTGCCGGAACGATCGTCGGAATGGTATTCATTATGTTTATAGGAATCCTCTTCTCGACACTTCTCGGAAAGATGATTGCGTTCGTATCGAACATCATCATCGAGATCCAATACCGACTGTAAATTACGGAAAAGGAGAATGAAAATATGAATTTTAAAAGAATAATTTCAGGCCTCTTGACTGTGTTTATGGTCCTTGGCACAATCTCCGGTATGTTTGTCATCAACGTAAGTGCGGCAGACACGGAAGAGGAAGAAGACGGCCCCACAAGAAACTATCTTACTTATGTTTATGAAACTCCCGAGGCAAAGCTTGCTGAGATGGAGAAAAAGTACGAGGGTAACGGTTACGAGATCTACATCGAGCCGTACACCGCCGAGGTTGCATTCCTCGATCAGGCTTCCGGTCAGATACTTTTCTCTAACCCTTACAACATCGGAACTGCAAAAAGCTCCAACCAGGTAAAAGAGCAGCTGCTTTCTCAGGTAATCATTAAGTACACGGATAACAACTCCGATAAGTATATGTATTCTTACACAGACTGTGCTAAGAACGGACAGTTTGTAGTCAAGAACATCAAAAACGGTGTGCGCGTTGAGTACACCATCGGACGCGAGGAGACAAGACGACTCGTGCCGAGAGTAATCGAAAAGTCGCGTTTTGAGGAGCAGATCCTTCAGTATGTAACAAACGATTTCGATTACGAAAAGCTCGCAGCCTTCTATACGCTCCAGGATCTTTCCGATCCTACACTTACCGACGCAGACGTTGCGGCGATGAAGGCAGCATTCCCGATAACCGAGAAGATGGCTGTCTATGTATTCGACCCTGACGCAAAGGATAAGGACTTCAACAAGATCGAAGGCTATATCAAGCAGTATTGTCCTCATTACAACTACGAAACACTCGATTATGACCACGCGCTCGTTGAGTACACAGGTTCCGATAAGGCACCGCCTCTCTTCAAGCTCGCTCTCGAGTATTCGGTAGATGAATTCGGACCTACAGTTCGTGTTCCCGTAAACGGACTTCGTTTTGACGAGTCTGCATATCAGCTCACATATGTAAGTATTCTTCCTTACATCGGAGCCGGTTCCAACGAAAGCACAGGTTACACATTCATTCCTGACGGAAGCGGCGCGCTCTTCAGATTTGAGGATCTCAAGGGAAAGAACGCTACCACAACAGGTAAGCTCTACGGTCAGGACTATGCGTACCACACGATCACAGGTTCTCTTCAGGAGATTATGCGTTTGCCCGTATACGGCGTCGTTGAAAATCTCGAGAGAACAAGAATGGTCGACAAAGAGTATATCATTCCCGAGTATACAGATCCCATAACAGGTGTTGTAACTCCCGAACAGACAGTAATAAAGCAGGAAGAAGAGACATACTACGAGAGCCGCGGATTCTTGGCGATCATCGAAGAGGGTGACGCTATATCCGAGATTTCCACGGTATCGGGCGGATCGCTTCATAAGTTCAATTATGTAAATGCTACATTCTCCCCCAGACCTAAGGACTCTTACAACCTTGCAGACGCTATCTCGGTCGGTTCCAACTCCACATGGACTGTCGTTTCTTCACGTAAGTATGTCGGCAACTACAAGATGAGATTCATTATGCTCACAGACCCGACTATCGCACAAGAAAAGGGAATCACAGAGTACTATACAGCAGGTGAAAACGGCTGGATGGGAATGGCTACTGCTTACCGTGATTATCTCGACAGCAAGGGCCTTCTCACAAGACTCACAGACAGTGACGTAAAGGAAGATATCCCGCTTTACCTTGAAACATTCGGCGCGATCGATACAACAAAGAGATTTATGTCGATCCCGTACACAACTCAGGTTGCGTTTACATCCTTTGAGGATATCAAGACGATGTACGACGAGCTCAAGGCAAAGAATATCACAAACATCAACTTCAAACTTACAGGTTACACTAACGGCGGTATGTATTCAACTGCTCCCGCAAAGCTTAAATGGGAAAAGGCAGTTGGCGGCAAGGACGGATTTACAGACCTTCTTGCATACTCTGTTGAAAACGGATTCGGTTTGTATCCCGATTTCGATTTCGCATACGTAAGTATGACAGAGCTCTTTGACGGATTTGCACTCAGCAAGGATGCCGTAAAGACTATCGACGACCGTTATACAACAAAGCGTTTCTACAGCGCGGCGAAGCAGGCATATGAAACAAACTTCAATATGGCTATCTCGCCCTCTGTATTTGACAAGTTCTACGAGAAACTTTCCGATAAGTATCTTGCATACAATCCGACAGGAATCTCGGTCTCCACTCTCGGTACAGATCTTAACTCCGACTTTGACGAGGACGATCCTTATAACCGCGAGGACTCCAAGAACTTTACAAAGCAGGTATTCGAAAAGCTTTCAAATGACTACAGCTCTGTAATGACAGACGGCGGTAACTCCTATGTACTCCCGTACGTAGATCACCTCCTCAATGTTTCTCTTGACAGCAGCCGTTATTCGAACGCTTCCGATGCCGTCCCGTTCACGGGCGTTGTCCTTCACGGCTATGTAAACATTGCAGGTGAGCCTATCAATATGGCAGGCGACATCGACTACGAGTTCCTCAAGGCTATCGAGAACGGTGCAAGCCTCTACTTCATCCTCTCGAAGAACAACACAGAGCTTCTCAAGCAGGACAATATGCTCAGCAAGTACTACTCTGTAAGATATGATATCTGGTTCGACGAATTGGTCGAGAGATATACTGAGCTCAACGGAATCCTCGCTGATCTTCAGACAAAGCTTATCGTCGGCCACGAGTTCCTTATCGGCGAACGTATTCCCGATGAAGACGAGATAGCTGCAGATAAGGCTGAGGAAGAGCTCAAGGCACAAGAGGAAGCAGAAAAGGCTGCTCTTGAAGCAGAAAAAGCTGCTCGCCAGGAAGCCTTTGAGAAGAGAAAGGCTGAAGAAGCCGGCGTGGAGTATGTTCCTTCTACAGGTACAGAAACCGATGAAACCGTAACAGACGAAACAGACGAGACGACCGATGATACCGCTGATGAAGAGGCCGACGAAGATGCTGAGGGTACAGAAGATACCGAAGGCACAGAGGAGGCTGAAGATACAGAGGAAACAGAGGACGGATACGTCAAGACAAAGTACACATCCGACAACAACACGATCGTTAAGGTAACATACGAAGGCGGAATCTCCTTCATCCTTAACTACAATGATTTTGATGTCACAGTTGTTGACGGTGAAAACACATACACAATTCCGGGCTTCGGATATGTGGTTATTAAATAAGGGAGGAGAGAGATTATGAATCAGAACGCAGTAAAAGCAACAAAGAAAACTGCGCCGAAGAAGAAAAAGATCGCTTCTCTTGATGCGAGAAAAGCTCGCTCCGGCTGGTTGTTCGTACTCCCCTTTGCCCTTGCATTTGTTATCATCTATATCCCGATAATCTTCGACTCTATCCGCTTCAGCTTCTGCGAGATCATCGTTAAGCTCGGCGGCGGATACGAGCTCGAGTTCGTCGGTTTGCAAAACTACAGTGACGCGCTCTTTACCGATGCAAACTTCGTAAAGACGCTCACGACCGGATTGCAGCAGCTCATATTTGATATTCCCGCAATCGTAATCTTCTCGTTGTTTATGGCTATCCTTCTCAACCAGAAGATGGCGGGCAGAGCCGCATTCCGTGCGATATTCTTCATCCCCGTTATCCTTTCCACAGGTCTTATCGAGTCTATCGATGCTCAGAACACACTTATGGATTATATGGACAGCGCAGAGGGTATCGCAACAGGTCAGAAGACAGACGCCGCTTCGGAGATCGTATCTGCTATCGATATTCAGGCACTCTTTGCTAATATGAAGGTCGGTACAGAGCTTGTTGATTACGTTGTTCAAATGATCAACAATATCTACAATATCGTAAACCGTTCCGGTGTACAGATGCTTATCTTCCTTGCAGGCTTGCAGTCGATCTCTCCCGCGATCTACGAATCGTGCCAGATCGAAGGTGCATCCGCTTGGGAA
>CAYZHW010000082.1:0-7006 GCA_964478105.1 uncultured Lachnospiraceae bacterium
AATACGGTGTGCGCTTAGCAGGATACCAACATATCCTCGGCAAATAACGTCTGCCTGCAACGTCGCAGAATACTCGGAGAAGTCCCCTTCTCTTTTGACTGCGCCCTCAGCGGTCCATTTGACAACTTGTTTCTTGCCTGATTCTCAGCATCGCAGGCTCTCTGTAAAGGCATCATTGCCGTTATCTCCGCCTCAACGGTTTTGTTGTGATAAAGTATAGCACCTTTTTCCTACCTTGTCAATAGGTAAATGCAAAAAAATCGGTTGTTTTTTTACAACCGATTTTTTTGCTGTTATTTAGTTCTAAGCGGGCAGGAAGGCTGTTCACCGACCGAGAAGATATCTCCTTTGCTTGAAAAGCGTACGCTCTCGTTCATTTTTGCAAAATATTCTGTGATAAACTCGGTCAGCTCCTTTGACGGTTCATCTACCGTAAAATACTGTCCGCCGCAACCATCGTGAAAATGTATATTCACCGAGAATCTCTCCGTAACCGCCTTTTTCAGTTCGGATACCTGAGACAATGTTAATACCATATCTTTATCCTTTCTTTATTTTTTCAATAATATGCTCCGACGAAAGTCCCGCGCAGCTGTATACATCATCATCACAGTCACGCACGGCAAAATTGTCGTCGACAGCCATTATGTCATATGATATGTTCTTCATAAATTGACGTGAACGCAGCTTTTCGTAAAGAAGCATTCCCGCCCCGCCGGCAAGTATTCCCTCTTCAAGGAAAATGATCTTTTTGCATATGTCTGGAATAACTTTTTCTACCTCTTCGGCAATTGCATCATAAGGTTTAAGATATTCGAGCAAAATAACGCCTGTAGGTTTTCCCTCTTCGCAAAGCATTTCTGCCGCGGCGAGTGCTTCTTTGGCTATGACTCCGTAAGTGATGATAATGTTTTCTATCTTATCATCTTTATTGTAATTCGTCCGCGCGCCAAGCTTTTTATTTTCATCTTTATAAAAAGCATCCTTTACAACTTCGTTTTCGGTCGCGTTGTTGTAGCGTATGGCAACAGGACCGTCACATTTCAGTGCAAGGTCTATCGAGCGCTCAAGCGCGTCGAATGTTGCAGGGGTAAATATCTTCATACCCGGGATGTGCGAAAGGAATGCCACGTCAAAAATACCGTGATGCGTCGCACCGTCGGCTGCCGAGAGTCCCGCGCGGTCCACGCAGACTCTCACAGGCAGGTTTTGAAGTGCGATATCGTGGATAAGGTTGTCGTAACCCCTCTGCAAGAACGAAGAATACACCGCAAAAAACGGTCTCATTTTATTTGCCGCAAGTCCTGCCGCAAAGGTGAGGGCGTGTTCTTCCGCAATACCTACGTCGAAAAATCTGTCGGGATGAGCGGCTCTGAATTCTTCAAGTCCCGTACCGTAGCTCATTGCCGCTGTAATAGCACATATAGTTTCGTCCGCTTCGGCTCTCTTTGCGAGTATCTTTCCGAATCGGGAGGAAAAATTCTCACCGGATGCTTTTTTATTTGCGGGCGAAACACTGTGAAATCTGCCGGGGTCAGATTCTGTATCCTCGTATCCCTTTCCTTTTTTGGTCTTCATATGTATGACGACGCTCTCACCGAGCTTCTTCGCCTCGCGAAGCACTTCTTCGCATTTGAAATAATCGTTTCCGTCCACGGGTCCGATATAGAAAAGTCCGAGATTTTCAAAATAGTTACTTCCGTAAAGCGCGTTTTTCGCCGACTGTTTTATATTTTTGATAAGCTCAAAAAGCCACTCGCCCACAAGCGGGATGTGTTTTATAATTCGGCTGGTCGCTTTTTTTGTCTTGAAATATCCTTTGCTCGTTCTTATCTTTGCAAGACTCGTCGCAAAACGTCCGATGTTTTTCGAGATAGACATCTCATTTTCATTTATAATAATGATAAGCCTCAGCTTTTTGTCGCAGTTGTTGAGAGCCTCGTGGATCATACCGCCCGTAAAGGCACCGTCCCCCACTACGACAACAGTGTATGCATCGTTGCCCGAGAGCATATCTGCACTCGCAAAACCGATGCCCGCAGAAAGCGAGGTACTGCTGTGCCCTGCACCGAAAGCATCGCATTCGCTCTCACTTATCTTTGTAAAGCCTGAAAGTCCGCCGCCGCGGCGAAGCGAGTCAAATCCCGCTTTTCTTCCCGTAAGTATCTTGTGTACATAGCTTTGGTGTCCGACATCCCATATTATATGATCACGCGGACAATCGAAAACGCGGTGTATCGCACACGATATCTCAACGACTCCGAGATTGGATGCCAGATGTCCGCCGTGCTCTGTAACCTTCTCGCGCAAAAATCTGCGTATCTCGGTGCAAAGAGGCAGTATCTTATCATCCGGCAATGCCTTAAGATCTGTCGGAGAATCTATCATATTTAGCAGTTCATATTTATTTTCGCTCATACTCCACCTGCTTTGATCTTCGTTATTTCTATGATATCATATTTTTTCATAAAATCATATATAAATTGAAAATTTTTGGTCAAAAAAGTTATTATTCATTTGTGCGCCAAGAATTGCAGGGGTTATAAAGACGAAAAAAAGCACAAAATCATTTTCGTGGAGATATTAAAAAAATCTCTCCACGAAAGGAATGGACAAATGAAGATACAAAGATCGATTTTTTTCTTATTTTGTGCCATATTTTCGGCGTCATTCATTCTTTCTGCATATGCTACCCCCGAGCCTGCTGCATACGGATGGTATATAGTTCGGAACTCCGAGCACAAGCAGCCCACACTCGACGCTCATATGCAGTTTATAGAAGACCACAACGCATATTATCTTGACAGATCACACGGAGATGACTGCGAAGAAAAGGTAATATACCTGACCTTTGACGCCGGATATGAAAACGGCAATATCTCAAAAATACTCGACACACTTGACGCACACGGTGCAAAAGCGGCATTTTTTATTCTTGACCATATGGTAAAAAAAGAGACAGCGCTTGTTAAACGAATGGCATCGAGCGGGCACACCGTTTGTAATCACTCAATGAGCCACAGAGATATGTCCACACTCTCGCGCAAGGAATTCACAGACGAGCTTCTCGGACTTGAGACTCTTTACACCGAATATACCGGCGCAGAGCTTGCAAAATATTACCGTCCGCCCGAGGGACGTTTTACAGAAGAGAATCTTGAATGGGCAGACTCACTCGGCTTTAAGACGGTGTTCTGGAGCTTTGCGTACGCAGATTGGGACAACAACAAGCAGATGAGCGGCGAGGCCGCAAAAGAGAAGATACTTTCCAACATCCACAACGGCGCGATTCTGCTGCTTCATCCAACTTCTGCTACAAATGCCGCAATACTTGATTCGGTATTATCTGAACTTGAGTCAGAGGGATACCGATTCGGAACGCTTGACGAGCTGCCGGATAAGGTCGGGTGAATATGAAAAAGATAATATCCGCTCTAATTGTTTTGGCGCTTTTTCTCTTACTGTCAGGGTTTGAGAGTGCGCCCGAAAAACCTGTCGAAAAGAAGCTCGTTGCACTGACCTTTGATGACGGACCGCACCCGAAATACACCGAACAGATACTGAGCACGCTTGAAGAATACGGCATAAAAGCCACATTTTTCGTTGTCGGATCAAACGCCGAGCGCTTTCCCGAACTTGTCAAGAAAGAGATCGAGCTCGGGCACGAGATAGGCAACCACACCTATAGCCACCCGAATATGAAAAGCATCACCTACGACGAGCTTCAAAGCGAGCTTAGCAAAAACGAAGAATTGCTCTTTTCGCTCACGGGAACGCGAACGACTCTCTTTCGTCCTCCCTGCGGCGAGATAAGTGAAAGCGTATCGAGTATAGCCGAGGACGGCGGATACAGACTCGTACTCTGGAATATCGACACGCGTGACTGGGAACACACCTCAAAAAGCTCAATAGTCACCAAGATAACAAAAAACATCAAACCCGGATCAATTATTCTTATGCACGACTTCATAGGCGGCGAGAGCCACACTCCCGAGGCGCTCGGCGAGATCATTGAGACGCTGCTTGCCGACGGGTATGAATTTGTAACCGTATCACAACTTTACGCAGGATAACCAAAAACTGCTCGCTGTAAAGCGAGCAGTTTTTGTTATTCTTCCGATCCTTCTTCGGTCTTATTATAGGGCTTTATCATATACTCTTCTATTTTCGGATACGCCGCGTATGCCGCCATAAATCCTCCAAATCCGAGTAAATAGAAAACGGGGAGTATCAACGGGAACATCATATTGAGCGGAATAAAAAGATAAAGCAGAACGAAATTGAGCGCGATCATAAGTATGATGCCAATCAGCGCCATTATGTTTCTCTTAAAACCAAGCACCGAGAAGATGAGTGCGTTCTTGAGTATCTTCTTTATGCTCAGATCAAAAGTTATCATAATAATGTAAATATAGAAGCGCATAAAGAAGTACACTATAGCGATAAGAAGCACAGCGTAGAACATAAGGTCTGTAACAAATCCCGCACCGAGCATCTTATAAAAGTAAGCAAGGTCAAAAGCAAGTACAGCTATAAGTATCGCGTCAAGCATACCGAACAGTATTCCCTGCTTACGATTTCTCTTTATAGCGTACCAAAAATCAGACCACATAAACACAGGCTCTCGTCTTACCATATTACGGAGTATATAGGTACTTCCGACATTGATCGGTCCGAAGATCAAAAGAAAAACAAGACCGAGTACCAAAAACAGTATCATCATCGCCGGTGTGTACACCGGAAGCTTCTGCTGGACTCCGAAAACACCGTAAAGTATAGAATTAACGGGCGAATCAGAGGCTATCATAGTTCCGTGAAGAACACTGAGCAACGGGCTTTTCGGGCTGTACACGTACGGTCCCCAAAGCATCGCCAGAAGCACCGCCGCTATCGGGATGGCTTCCACAACTATATAAAGATTAAGAGAAAGCAACTTACCGATACGGCGTTTAAAAAGCTTAAAGAAATTTTTTAGATTGAGGGGGCCTATTATGTCCTCCTCGGCATCTGTCTTTTCTTTTGTCTTAAATCCCAAGTAGTTATACCACTTTTTCTTTTCGAGTTCCAATTTTTATATTCCCTTCTTTTTTAAAAAGTATATATTGCGCTGAAAAAACATCTTATAAGATTTACAATTATAACAAAACCGAAGCACACAAGAAATGTAAGCAAAAAACTATACAGCACGCGTTTCTTTGATGTCGGGCGCCTGTAATCGTATGAAAAGATCACGGATCTTGCAGAAAAGGCGATAAAGAGAGCCGCGACAAGCACGTTTGCCGCAAGAAATATCAGAAATGCAAGCTCAAAATGCGCGACCGATATCTCTTTATTTGCCACACCAAGAACGATATATCCGACCGAGAATCCAAAAGAAAGTCCTCTGTACATACACGCCAAGGAGCACGCAAAAAACGAAAACATCGTAAAACCGGAAACAAATATAAATACTATATGCCGGATATCAAAAAGACTGCATTCCATAAGTGCCCGAAAGTGATCGGTAAAGCCGTCACACCCCTCAAACAAATAGGAAAAATGATTTGATATGTACGTATTTATCTTTTCGCTGAACGGGATCTTCAGAAAATAAAAGCCAAGTATCCCTGCGGCAAAAGATATCAAATATACGGCAAGCTGGCGAAACAATATTTTAAGATATGTATAATTAGGAGAGTTCAATCTCTCAAGCCGTGAAAAAAATCTACCTTTTTCTATTCCCTGCATCTCATCACCGCCAAAAAATAATTATACTTAATTTTATGGCGGGGATAGGACAAATATTACAAGTTGTCCCCGAGAGTGTCTGCACGCTCGGTGCATTTTTTCATAGCCTCAACAATACCCTCTTTAAAAGCATATTTTTCAAGCTGGAGCATAGCCTGCTCGGTAGTGCCTCCCTTGGAAGTTACCATCGCGATAAGCTCTTCGGGAGTCTTATCGGAGTTCATAAGCAGTTGTGCAGAACCGATGACCGCACGGCAAGCCGATTCCTTAAGCTCTTTATAATCGAGCCCTTGTGCCGCCGCACCGTCGCAGAGTGCTTTGATAAACAAAAAAACATATGCGGGTGAACTTCCCGTAACGGCGATGACCTTATTCATATCCTTTTCATCAAGGACCAAAGTCATACCCATCGAATCAAACACAGATCTTACCTGCGCAAAATCGGCATCCGAAACGAAGCTGTTTTTGCATAGCGCGGTAACGCCCGAGCCTACAAGAAGAGGAGTATTTGGCATAGTGCGGACGATCGCCGCATCACATCCGAGTATATCGCAGATAGAATCGGTTGAAACTCCCGCCGCGAGCGAAATAAAAACCTTACCCGACAGATCCTTTACTTTCTCACCCACCTCGGTAAGAAGAGCACGGTAGTTCTGAGGCTTTACCGCAAGGACTGTATAATCCGCAAATGCTATCGCCTCGGCAGCAGAATGAGCAAATTTAAATTCCCTGTCTGCATATTTTTCATATTTTGCGCTGTCAACATCAAAGACGCATATATTCTCATCAGAGACGGTATCGGGATTATCCTTTGCGGTAATACCGAGTATAATGGCACCCGCCATATTTCCCACGCCTATGAAAGATATCTTTTTATCCATAACAATTCCTTCTTCTGTGCAAATATACTATAATACTATCACAAATGACACAAAAAATCAATCACAAGAAAAAAATTTACATATAAAGATACCGACACCCAAGCGTGCAAGCTATAGAGTGTCGGTATCTTTTATTTTTTCTCAACTATCTTAATGTTCACAGGATCTATTCCGGCCTGCTCGTAGACGATCTCGGTTATCTGTGCGATCTCGTTGGGCAGCAGTCCTTCGCTCTTGACGATTATATTGGCGGTCGTTCCGCTGACCACCGCTACGCAATCCTCAAATCCCTTTGATTTTATAAGCGTTTCGATATTCGCTTCCCTCTCGATATCAAGTGCGATCCTTGAAATATCTCCGAGTGCCTGAGTCTTCACGCTCTCGACCGTATCGCTGTT
>CAYZHW010000083.1:0-6943 GCA_964478105.1 uncultured Lachnospiraceae bacterium
CGCGGAGCAAGAGCGGCGGTTTTTGTGGACAAAGCTTCCGGAGCGGCGGATATCGTGCGGCAAAATGCCAAAAAGACAAAACTTGAAGGTTCCTGCCGTGTCTATTGCGGAGATTATAATAGCTTTTTGCGCTCGGCAGACGGAAAATTCGACATTGTTTTTATCGACCCGCCCTACGCTGAACGCGAAGTCCCCAAAGCTCTTGAGGCGCTTATAAAGCACGACAGACTAAAAAAAACGAGCATTGTTGTCTGCGAGAGTGCCGAAGAGGATATCTTTGGGGGATATGACGAAGTTCGCGAAAGATTTGACGTTGTGCGTAAGGCAAAATACGGAGTTGCGCATATAACTTTGCTCAATGTGAAAGGATGACTTGACTATGAAAACAGCAATGGTACCCGGCAGCTTTGACCCGCTGACTGCGGGGCACGTTGATATGATCGAACGCGCTGCGGCGATCTTTGATCTTGTATACGTGACCGTTATGGTGAACAGCGAGAAGAAAACGCGGTTCACGCTTGAGCAAAGACTTGAGATAGCGCGTGTATCGCTTGCCCATATAAAGAACGTGAAAGTGGAGGCGTCGGATTCACTTCTTGCCGATTATGCGTCGGAACGTGGTGTGAATGTGCTTGTAAAGGGTGCCCGCAACGGTACCGATTTTGACTACGAGCATACACTCGCACAGATAAACCAGACTCTTAAAGACGATCTTGATACTATGATATTCCCGTCAAGGAAGGGAATGTCTTATATCAGCTCCACATACGTAAGAGAACTTATAAAATACGGCAGACCGTTATATGGGGCGGTGCATCCCGAAGCGGCAAAGGTAATTGCCGATTTTGTAAAATAAAATATTTTTGTTGCCTCTGCGCTCGTATGCGCAGGGGCTTTTTGTTATTTTGTGAAAAAATCTCAATCGGAAAATAATAGGAAATTGAAAAATTTACAAATAAAGGAAATAATGTAAAATATTACTAAATAAAATTTTGGAAAATTAATAATTGGAGCGAGAAATTGTACAAATTATAAGAAAATTGCGAAAAAAATTTGAAAAAATATCACAAAAACACTTGATTTTTTTTTACTGTTTTATTATAATTATAGTGTGAAGTGGGGCAAAGTGTCTCAAAATGATTAAAAGTGTTGAAGAAAAGGAGTGAGAAGTATGTTATCGGGCGAATACAAGCATACCGTGGATGCCAAAAACAGACTATTCATTCCTGCAAAACACCGCGATCAGCTCGGCGAGAGCTTTATGGTCGTGAAGAGCTATTCCGAGCCCTGCCTTACGGTCTATTCGATGAAAGAATGGGAAAAGGTAGATGAAAAGCTTCAGTCGCTCCCGATGACGAGCACAAAGGGGTTGACCAGATTCCTTTACAGCAGTGCAATGGAAGCACAGCCCGATGCGCAGGGAAGAATACTTCTCACGCCTGCGCTCAAGGAATATGCAAAGCTTGACCGCAACGCGGTCGTAGTCGGATGCGGAAGATACGCAGAGATATGGTCGGACGAGCTCTATAATACGAAGATAGAAGAGCAGGATCCCGAAGAATACACAGAAATTCTTAAGAGCTTTGGATTTTGATTATGGAAAACAACAGTACATTTTCCCACAAGTCGGTTCTGCTTTATGAATGTATAGAAGGACTTGATATCCGCCCCGACGGTATTTACGTCGATTGCACAGCGGGCGGCGGCGGGCATTCCTTAGAGATCGTTAAACGTCTTGACACGGGAAGGCTTATCGCCATAGATCAGGATAATGACGCGCTTGCCGCGGCAGGTAAGCGGCTCGCGGACTATTCCGACAAGGTCACATTTGTAAAAAATAATTTCGAGAATCTCGGATCGGTATGTGAGATGCTCGGCATAGATCGAATACACGGAGTCCTTATCGACCTCGGTGTGTCCTCCTATCAACTTGACACCCCGGAACGCGGATTTTCGTATAATCACGACGCACCGCTCGATATGCGTATGGACTCTGAAATATCTCTTACGGCTCGCGATGTCGTAAACGGCTACTCGGAGGAAGAACTCAAGAGAGTCATCTACGATTATGGCGAGGAACGTTTTTCACCCCGCATAGCGTCGAAAATAGTCGAAGCAAGAGAAAAGAAACCTATAGAGACCACATTTGAACTTGTGGATATCATAAAAAGCGCAATACCTCGTGCTGCCAGAGAGGATGGACCTCATCCGGCAAAAAGAACATTTCAGGCAATAAGAATAGAAGTGAATCGCGAGCTTGATGTCATCTCACCGGCGATAAACGCGGCGTCAAGGCTGCTTGCGCCCGGGGGAAGGATCGCGATAATAACCTTCCATTCGCTTGAAGACAGAATAGTAAAACAGGCATACGCCGCACTCTCAAAGGGGTGCGAGTGCCCGCCGGATTTTCCCGTGTGTGTGTGCGGAAAGAAGCCGGTACTAAAGGCAGTCTCGAGAAAACCGATATTGCCTACCAAAGAAGAACTTGAAGAAAACCCCAGATCGAGAAGCGCGAAGCTTCGTGTGGCAGAAAAATTATAGAACGACAACAAGAAAGGAGCGGGCCGGTCAGCCGCCGTTGTTTAAGATGAATTATAACGCAACTGTCGAGAACTATAATAACTCATTTGAATATATACCCGAGAAGCTCCGCCGTAACTATTCGGGAAGAGGTATAAATGCTGTAAAGGGATATTCGGCCGAAGCACTCGGATGCAAATCTCCCGAGAGAGCGGCACGCGAGATGCACGACCATATCGCACGTAAGATGCCGAACGTGTATCCCAAAATAAGAAATGCGGCAACTATCGCAGCAAGAAAAAAGGACGAAGAGAAGGTTGCAAGACTTTCTGCCGATGAGTTTAGCAAAACGAGCGTTATCGAGCGCATCGTCGGTATAGAAAAGAAACCCGGCGAGTATTCAAAACGTGATATAATAAAGAAGGCGGAGGCGGCCGAGAGAGATATCAGACGTGCCGAAGAGCCCGAAAAATACGTTCGTGCGACCCGTTTCCCGATATCGGTGCTCGCAACTGTTATCATTTGCTCGGTTATGACTATGTTTATCGTATACAGCGGTGTTATGATAAAGGACATTATGAACGATATCTCGTCTCTCAAGACCGAGAGCGCAGAGCTTGCAGAGCGTGAAAGAGAGCTTTCTCTTGAGCTTGAAGTCAAGAACGATCTTCGTGTTATTGAGCAGATAGCTGTAAACGAGCTCGGTATGATAAAGAAAGACTTTATAACGAAGAATTACATAACAATGGGCAATGAGGATAAGATCGAGGTGTACGGCACCGAAAATGAAGGCGGTATCGACGGAACTTCGTCGACACTTCTTTCTGCTATCGGTGAGCAGATCGGAAGATTTGTGGAATATCTTGACTGATCTCGAAATAATATAGTACGGGCTTGACATTGTTTATTTTGGCGGTGAAGAGTGCGGATTTTGAAGGGTGCAAAGGAAGAGGCATTTCAAATTCGCCCTTCGCCGTTAGCCGTTTTATTTAATAAATAGAGAAGAAAGGATATTTTGCAAAATAAATGCAAAATGCGAAGGGGAAAGCGAATGAGCACACACTCTGTCAGCAAAAAAATAATAGGTAGAGCAGTGTTTGTCATAGCGGTGTTTTCTCTTGCCTGGTTACTTCTCGGCGGCAAACTCTTTAAGATGCAGATAATAGATTATGAAGAGTACCAAGGGAAGGTTATAGAAAAGCTCACGACCGAATCAACGGTCACGCCCGAGCGCGGAGATATATACGACACAAACGGCGTGCTTCTCGCTACAAACAAAACTGTATGGAGAGTATTTATATCTCCCGTTGATATTCAAACGGCAACAAACAAGAATGCTATCGAGCGTGCCATATACAGAGTGAGATACGGTCAAAGCATACAGACGGCGGCGCAGGGCAAAACGCAGGATGTCATTATTGCCGAGGGATTATCCGAGATACTTGGCGTTGATTACAACACTATCATCGAAAAGGCGGCCAAAAAGGGACGTCTTGACGAGACTATCGCAAAGAACGTTGAGAAAGAACAGGCTGATCTTGTAAGAGAATTTATAATTGAAAATGATCTTTCAAACCAAGTGCACCTGCAAGCGACTTCGATCAGATACTATTGCTACGACAATCTTGCTTCTCACGTTCTCGGATTCGTGGGAACCGATGGTACGGGACTCTACGGACTTGAACTTGAATATAACGAAGAGCTTACCGGTACAGAGGGAAGATATATCACCGCACAGGATGCGACGGGCGGTGATCTCCCGCTTGATTACGAAGACTACATCGAGGCGAACAACGGATACCATCTGACCTCTACTATAGATATGCGCATCCAGTATGAGCTTGAATCTCAGCTCGAAGCGACGCTTGCGGCATCTGAGGCGCAAAACCGAGTATGCGGCATTGTAATGGATGTCAATACCGGTGCGATCTTGGCATCTTCGGTAAAACCCGATTTTAATCTTAACGAGCCCTATGTGCTCGACATAATCTCTCAAAGCAAGCTTGACGAGAGCGGATATGCCGAGGACAGTGATGAATACGCGGCGCTCAAGCGTGACTTGCGCCTTGCGATGTGGAACAACAAGATCGTAAACGACATTTATGAGCCGGGCTCTACTTTTAAGATAATCACATCGGCTATGGTACTCGAAGAGGGGCTTGTCGATATCGGTGAACATTTCTACTGCTCGGGTTCTCATCTTGTGCCCGGATACAGCAGACCTATACACTGCCACAAACTTGTCGGTCACGGTGATGTGACCTTTGCGAAGGGACTTCAGCAGTCCTGCAACCCCGTTATGATGTCGATAGTCGAAAGACTTGGAAAGGACAGTTTTTGCGAATATTTTAAGGCTTTCGGATATCTTGAAAAGACAGGCGTGGATATTCCCGGTGAGGCAAGTACATATTTCTTTTCGAATATGGGACCTGTCGAACTTGCAACGAGTTCTTTCGGACAGGGATTTAAGGTAACGGCCCTTCAGCAGATAACTGCTATAGCGACGGTTGCCAACGGCGGATATCTTGTGACTCCTCATTTTATGAAAGAATTTACCGACGATAAGGGAAATGTCGTTGCATCGTATGATACAAGCGCAAAAAGACAGGTGCTCAGCGCCGAGACTTGCGCCACTATAACAAACATACTCGAAGAAGGTGTGTCGGGCGACGGCGCAGCGAGAAACGCATATGTCCCCGGTTACCGCGTGGCGGCAAAGACGGGTACATCGCAGAAGATGGATAAACCCGATGAGACCGGTGCATTTTCGCTTCGTATAGGCTCTTGCGTTGCATTTGCTCCTGCGGATGATCCTCAGATCGCAGTGCTTATTATGGTAGATGAACCGAGCAAGGGAAGCTCGTACGGAAGTGTTGTAGCCGCTCCTTATGTTGCAAATGTTATGAAAGCCGTTCTTCCGTATCTCGGTATCGAAGCCGAATATACCGAAGAAGAGCTTACAAAGCTTGAGGTGAACGTTCCTAATTACAAGTCCTGGATGATCGAAGATGCGGTCAAGAGTATAGGATATCTTGGTGTTGATTACGAGATCGTCGGAGAGGGAACGCTTGTCAAGGCACAGATCCCCGAGGGCGGAAGTATGCTTGCCAAGAATACGGGAAAGATCATTCTTTATACGGGTGAAGAAACGCCCAAGGATACCGTTAAGGTGCCCGATGTTATGGGCAAGACAGCTGTGGTTGCTAACAGTGTTATAATTAATTCGGGACTTAATATAAGAATAACGGGAACTACCAATTACGAAAACGGAGCGGGCGCTGTGGTCGTATCGCAAAGCCCTGCCGCAGGAGAAGTGGTGACTCCCGGAACAATAGTTACCGTAGAGTTCAGATATCTCGACGGAACGGATTAAAAAATAAAAACAAAAAAGACGTCTGTCTTTTCGGAAGTTTAAATACTGTTATAAAACTTTCGGAGGGATAGAATGAAGCTGTATGAACTGTTTAGCGGTGTCAAGACCTTATACGGTCTTGACGAAAACAAGGATATCGAGATCGGCACGATAGTCTCGGACTCGCGCAGAGCCGTAAACGGATGCCTGTTCGTGTGTATTCGGGGGCTCAAGAGCGACGGGCACGATCACATAAAAGATGCCGTATCGTCGGGGGCTGTGGCTGTCGTTATTGAAGAAGGGCGAAACACAGAGTGCGGTGTTCCTGTTATATGCGTGAAAAACACGCGCAGAGCGCTGTCGTTTTTATGGAACAATTACTTCGGGCGGCCGTCTGAAAAACTTGATATAATAGCAGTTACGGGTACTAACGGAAAAACATCCACGACATATTTTTTGCGGGAGATATTTAATTCGGCAGGTTACAAAACGGGGCTTGTCGGAACCGTAAATTGTTATGTTGGGGATAAGGATGTTTCCGAACTGAAACGATCCGAGAGCCTAAACGATCTTGCCAATATGACGACACCTGATCCCGAATCTCTGTACGGCCTGCTTGCCGTAATGGCTGAAGAGGGTGTCGAGGTCGTGTTTATGGAAGCGACATCGCACGCACTCGCGCTTCATAAGCTTGATGCTCTGAAAATAAAGGTTGGGGTATTTACGAATCTGACTCCGGATCACCTCGATTTTCACGGCAATATGGAAAATTATTTTTTCGCCAAATCCAGACTTTTTTCGATGTGCGAAAAGGGTATAATAAATCTTGATGACGAATATGCCGCAAGGATCGTATCCGAGGCGGGGTGCGAGGTGTACACTTGCTCATCAGCGGGAATTGATGCGGATTTTCGTGCTGAGGAGATAATAAATCTCGGTGTGGCGGGTGTTGAATATCTTTTTGCATCGAAAAAAAGTGTTTACAGAATAAAAAGCCCGATCCCGGGAAGCTTTACCGTGAAAAACACGCTTGCTGCGGCATCGGTAGCAAGTCTTTACGGAATACATATG
>CAYZHW010000084.1:0-6918 GCA_964478105.1 uncultured Lachnospiraceae bacterium
GCTGCGCCTTCTGTGCGTCGACCATCGGCGGTAAGGTGCGCGATCTTTCTGCAGCTGAGATGATAGGACAGGTGATCGCGACCGAACTCGACACGGACGAAAAGGTCTCGGGCATCGTTATGATGGGAATCGGTGAGCCGCTCGACAATTACGAAAACAGCATAAGATTTTTGCGTCTTGTAAACGCAAAAGAGGGTCTCAATATAGGATACCGCCACATTTCCCTTTCGACCTGCGGTGTCGTGGACAAGATATATGCGCTCGCACGCGAAAACTTTCCGATAACACTTTCGATATCGCTCCACGCTTTTGATGATGCGACACGCTCGTCCCTTATGCCTATAAACAAAAAATGGAATATAAATGAATTGCTTAAAGCCTGCAAGGATTACTTTGACACGACGGGCAGGCGTATATCCTTTGAGTATACGCTCATTTCGGGCAAAAATGATTCTGCCGAAAACGCGGCAGCTCTTGCCAAACTCTTGAACTCTTCTTTGAAAAAAGACGGTACAATGCCCATACACGTCAACCTTATCCCCGTCAATCCCGTTTCGGGAAAAAGCTTTACTTCATCGGGCAAGATGGCTGTTAACAACTTCGTGAAGGTGCTCGAAGATAACAGGATAAACGCAACTGTGCGACGCAAGCTCGGCTCAGATATCAACGCTTCCTGCGGTCAATTGCGCCGTCAAAGCACCGAAAATTCTTAAATTTCACCCCATAAACACAAAAAATTGTCATAATTGTATTTACTTATTAATATTATTTTAGTATAATAGATAATGTATACCTATATTCTCTGCGAGGTGAGAACAATGATATTATACGGAAAAAGCGACATAGGAAAGAAACGCAAGGTCAATCAGGACAACTTTGCGGTGCTTGAATTCGCCGAAAACGCCACGCTTCTTGTCGTATGCGACGGAATGGGCGGAAACGCGGGCGGAAGCGAAGCATCGAGGTTGGCGATCGAGGGCTTTGTGTCGTCTGTGCGTAAATTTCTCGCTTCTTTTGAAAAGAAAGATAACAAGATCATCCCCAAAGGAGAGAATATAAAAAAGGCTCTTGATACCGCGCTCAAAAAAGCCAATACTGCGGTATACAATGCAGCAAAAAATAACGCAGAGCTTTCCGGTATGGGAACAACTCTTGTCGCCGCGCTCGCTCTTGACGGAATGCTCTATTCGGTAAACGTCGGAGACAGCCGTCTTTACACGATCATCCCCGGCGAGATCAAACAGCTCACAAGAGACCATTCATACGTACAAATGCTTGTAGATCTCGGAAAGATCTCACCCGAAGAGGCAAGATCAAACGCTCACAAGAACATAATCACCCGTGCGGTCGGCACCGAATCGGAAATAGAGCCCGACATAAATGTACACGACATTCCGCTTACCGACGGAAGGTACTTTCTTCTTTGCTCGGACGGGCTCACAAATATGGTCCCCGAAAATGAGATCGAGGAAATAATCTCAAGCACGGTACCGCTTGAAATAAAAGTAAAAGCCTTAATAAACCAAGCCAACAATAACGGCGGATCGGACAACATAACCGTTGTGGTAGCACACGCAGTCTGACCCGAATAAAGTAAGGGATAAAAAAATGGAAAATTTCGAAAGATATGTCGGTCAGATATTCGACAATCGCTACAAGTTAATAAGAATTATCGGTGTCGGCGGTATGGCTGTCGTATTTGAAGCTCACGACCTTTTGATGAAACGCACTGTTGCCGTAAAGATGCTCAAAGACGACATCTCCGATGACACTCAAGCGGTCAAGCGTTTTATAAACGAGTCAAAAGCCGTAGCTATGCTCTCTCACCCGAACATCGTCAACATCTTTGACGTTTCGGTCAAGGACAACCTTAAGTATATTGTAATGGAGTATATCGAGGGTATAACTCTCAAAAATTATATGACACGCCGCGGTACACTTTCCTTCCGCGAGATAGTCAGCTATACAGAGCAGATACTGCGCGCGCTTGAACACGCTCACTCCAAGGGCATCGTCCACCGTGACATCAAGCCGCAAAACATTATGCTCCTTAAAAACGGCCTTATCAAGGTCACCGACTTCGGTATAGCCAAGCTTCCCAATTCCGAAACACTCACTATGACCGATAAGGCTATCGGCACGGTCTATTATATCAGCCCGGAGCAGGCAAGCGGACACGCTACAAATCAGTCAAGCGACCTGTATTCGCTCGGCGTACTTATGTACGAAATGTCAACGGGCAGGCTTCCATTCAATGCGGAAAGTCCCATTTCGGTCGCTCTTATGCAGGTGAACAACGAGCCCGACAAGCCGAGAAGTCTCAATTCTTCCATTCCGCGCGGACTTGAGCAGATAATACTCACCGCGATGGAAAAGGATCCCGAGCTTCGCTATCAGAGCGCATCCCAGATGCTTCGTCAGATAACAAAGCTCAAGGAAAATCCCGAAACGGTATTCAAAAAAGACGGCGGCAAGAAGACAAAAAAGGTCTCGCGCCCCGCTCCCGCAAAGCGCAAAGCTCCCAAAAAGGAAAAGGTCGAGGACAATACCCCGACATCGATGATGCCGATAATCCTCGGTGTTATGACATCATTTTTGCTTGTACTCGGTATCAGCGCATTTGTAGTGATCAAGTCCTTCTTCTTCTCTGACGCCGAGGACACATCTCTTACGATAACGGTTCCCAACCTAATAGGAGACACCTTTACTTCTGTTGAAGAGCTCGGCATCAACACAGAGCACTACAGAGTACGTGTCGAGGAGATATTTGACGAGAATCAGCCTGAGAATATCATTATCGATCAGAATCCGTCCGAGGGCGAGCAGAAAAAGGTCATACCCGGACAGCAGTATTGTGACATCACGATAACTGTAAGCCGCGGATCCGAAAAGATCATTCTTGCCGATTATTCGGTACGTGATCTGCGCGAGGTACAGCTTAAGCTTCGTTCTCTCGGACTTGCCGTTAAGACCGATTATATGTATCACGACACGGTCCCCGCAGGATTGGTCGCAGAGACATTCCCTGCGGCAGGCGAGGGCGTTTCAAAGGGTGACACCGTCATCATATATATAAGCCAGGGCGAAAAGATCGAGACCAGAGAGGTGCCCGGTCTTATCGGTAAAAACCACATTGAAGCCGCAGCAACTCTTAAGAACTTAGGTCTTGAGATAGGACACGTTCAGACAGTCATCTCCGACAGACCCGAAGGTGAAGTCATAAACCATACGCCCGCAGAAGGCACTTCGGTATCGGTCGGTCATAAGATAGACTTTGTGATAAGTGCAGGGGACGGCAAGACCGAGCCTGACACGTCCGATACTTCCGACACTCCCGACACACCGAGCACACCCGATACCCCTGACTCCGATACAGACGAGGCATTCTACGAGCAGTGGAGAGAAGTTTACCGCCAGTTCTATTCTCACGATATGACCTGGGAAGAATTCAAAGCTTGGGTAAAATCGACCTAAAACGCTCCGACAAAGAGAACTGCGTAAAAACTCAAACAGGTTGTGTTTTTTTAGTATTACAGTTCACGCTCAAATTCGACCGTAAATGAATTCACGTCCATTTTTGTTTCAACAAAAACACGTCGAATTTCAAAACTTTTTTGCCGACCGCCGATATGGCGGCGGAATGGAGATCCATATGAAAAAACCGCAATATATCGCGATACTCATATGTGCGTGTTTGGCGGCGCTAATATCGCTTACCGTAATGTTCGTCAGCTTAAGCCGCGCCGAAGAAGAGCCCGATACGTCAAATTACCTTGTAAAGAACGGCAACACCGAATACGTTATCGTATACGGCGAAGAATGGGCAAAGAGCGCCGCTGAGCTGCTCTCGGGCGAGCTCAACTCCCTTACGAATATACAATTTACCGTATGCGATGACACAAGCGAAAAAGCTGCAAAAGAGATACGCATCGGTATTACAAACCGTTCGGACGAGACATATATAAATGCGGCAAACGAGATCGGCAATAACGGATTTAAGATCGCGTTTCCCGACAGCTCAAGCATAGAAATAATAGCATTTAACGAAAAAAGCGCTACAAATGCCGCACTTTTTCTTATCAGCGAGTATCTTGTAAAGGATCAGAATGGGAATTTCATTTTCCACACAGACCTCGGATACACTTCGATAGCAAAAGATTCGACCGAGCCCGACCTTTCTATCACAAAGGTCAAGCAAACGCTCCGCTTTGACGAAAACGGAGATTTCAAGATCCTTGCAGTCACGGATATCCATTCAGGAAACACCGTAAACGCTTACACTGTCAAAGCGCTCGACGCGATGATCGAAAAGGAAGAGCCCGACCTTGTCCTGATAGGCGGCAACATACAGAATAAAATAACCGATAAATCCACCCTCAGAGCAATTCTCACAGAGCTTTGCGCTCCTATGGAAGAAAGACAGATCCCGTGGGCACACGTCTTCGGTCCCGAAGACGCGGCATCCGGAATGAGCCTTGATCTTCAACTCGAGGTATACTCGGAATTTGAATATTGCATTTCAAAAAAGGACAACCCCTCAGTAGAGGGAGTCAGCAATTATTTCTTGCCGGTGCTCGCGTCCGACTCGGATAATATCAGATTCGGCGTATGGGGCATCGACTCGTCGCTTGCTCTGCCCGCATCGGGCACCGAAAAGGCGTACGGTTACATATCGCAAAGCCAAGTATCCTGGCTTCTGGCTTCCTCTGCCGCGCTCGCGCGCCAAGAGGGCGCCGCCGTTCCCTCTATCCTCTTTACCAACACACCCATTCCCGAATTCGCCGACCTTGCCGAAAGCGGCAATATCAGCGGTACGTTCGGTGAGGCTGTAAACGCTCAAAAAATAAACTCAGGACTCTTTTCCGCCGCGCTCGCGACAAAGAGCATTCTCGGAATATACTGCGGATATGACCATTTCAATGATTTTTCGGGAAAGCTTTACGGCATTGAGCTCGGATATCTCTCGAACCTCGGCTACGACGGATACGGCTTTGGCGGTACGTTTGAAACAAACAACGCGTCCCGTGGAGCAAGGCTTATAGAAATAAATGAAAATAATATCGCAAACTTCACGTCAAAAATGATCTATGCCGCGGATTACGGCATTTCAAGAGAGGCGGAGTAATGACTTATACTTCACTTGGAAAAATAATAAAAGGAGTCGGAGGGCTTTATGAGATAAAGCTCTCCGACACATCGGAACATCCTCTTGCAGAAAAGACTGTTATATGTCGCGCAAGAGGGCTTCTTCGTTATAACGGCATATCTCCGCTAGTCGGAGACGATGTCATCATTTCTTACGATGAGAGCTCGTTCTCGTACGAAAGAGGTGAAGCTGTGCCGTCTGCCGACGGACGGGGCATCGTCATAAAAGAGATAAGAGATCGCAAAAACTCACTCATACGTCCGCCCGTAGCCAACCTCGACTACATCTTTGTCGTAATGGCAACGGCTTCTCCCGCACCCATTCTTGAGACAGTGGACAAGCTCATCTCTATCGCGGAATTCAACAATATTGAGCCTGTTATCGTTATCGGAAAGAGCGATCTCGGAGAAAAAAGAGCAGGCGAGATAGCTGACATATACAGACTTGCTGGTTTTGATGTCTTTGTTCTCAGCAACCTCACACCCGAATCGGCAAAACCGCTTAAGGATTATATTGCAGACAATCTTAGCGGCAAGATAGCCGCATTTGCCGGTGCGTCGGGCGTAGGAAAATCGACGCTCATCAACACGCTCTTCCCCGAGCTTCATCTTGCGATAGGCGAGGTCAGTAAAAAGACCGAACGCGGCAGGCACACCACCCGCCACGTCGAGCTTTTTGCGATCAGCTCCGACAAGGACAGCGGATATATCGCCGACACGCCCGGATTTACTATGCTCGATTTTGCACAGTTCAACTTTTTCACCAAGGACGATCTTCCCTACACGATAAGAGAATTCCGTCCTCATTTCGGAAAATGCAAATACACAAAATGCTCCCATACTAAAGAAGAGGGATGCGCCATCCTTGCAGCGCTTGAGCGCGGCGAGATAGCAAAGAGCCGACACGACAGCTTCCTTTCGATGTACGAAACACTTAAAAACAAACCCACCTGGGAGAAGAATCAGGAGCCGCGAAGATGAGAAAAACAGCTTACATATACGCAGGCGGAGAAATTTTTGCCGACGGAATAGTTGAGAGGCCCGAGGAGGGCGATCTTGTTATTGCCGCCGACAGCGGATACAACAATGCCGCCGCTCTCGGCATCTCTGTCAACATCCTGCTCGGAGATATGGATTCGATCGGCGAAAAGTTTAATTTCGACGCCCTGCCCTCATCGGTGGAGATAGTAAAGCTTCCGCCGGAAAAGGACGACACAGATACTGCACTTGCACTAAAGCTCGCGCTTGACGAAAGATGCGACAATATCGTAATAATCGGCGGTCTTTCGGGCAGACTTGACCACACGCTCTCAAATCTTTCACTGCTTGAACACCTTAACGATGCGGGCGGCAAAATAAAAAAGATCCACGCCCTTATCACCGACGGCAAGAACAGAGTGAGGTTCATTCGCGACGACAGCGCGCTCATACCGCGCTCGCATTTCAAGTATCTCTCGCTCGCTCCCGCTGATGCCGTATGCAAGGGTGTCACGCTCAAGGGATGCAAATATACCTTAAAGAACGCAAAGATCTACCGCGACAACTGCCAGCATACTGCAAGCAACGAAATAGAGGGGAATCTCGCGCTCGTCGAAGTAAGACGCGGCGGTCTTTACATAATAGAAAGTATGTGACATTTTCCCCGATGCCGAATATATTGTAAGTAGACGAAGTTTCTATGCCTTGATTGTGGAGGGTTGTATGAGAAAAGGTCTGCTTATAAGATTGATCGGTTTCGGGGTCTTCTGTTTCGGTGCGGGTATACTTATATCA
>CAYZHW010000085.1:0-6892 GCA_964478105.1 uncultured Lachnospiraceae bacterium
GGGTAAAGACGGGAAACGCGGATTTTTCGGTATTTATTGATTACGCACACACGCCCGACGCTCTTGAAAATCTGCTGAGTTCCGTAAGAGAACTTTGCACTGACAAAGAGCGGATAATACTCGTGTTCGGTTGCGGCGGCGACAGAGATAAGACCAAGCGCCCTATGATGGGTGAGATCGCTACAAGACTTGCCGACCGTGTTATAATAACCTCGGATAACTGCAGAAGCGAGGACTCGGTGAATATCATTTTCGATATTCTCGGCGGAGTTGATAAAAGCAAGGATTTTGCGGCGATAGCGGACAGAAGAGAGGCTATCGAATACGCGATCTCGTGCGCGCGTGCGCGTGACGTGATTATACTTGCGGGCAAGGGCCACGAAAAATACGAAATAAAAGAGAACAAACGACTTTCCTTTGATGAACGGGAGATCGTGCGTGAAGTGATAAGTAAACATCACGAAGGAGTATAAACAGTTAAGAGGAGATAAAATGAACACAGCATTTGATTTCGGAAGCTTGAGTGTAAAAGATATAGCAAGATTTTCGGGCGGAGAGCTCGTTCTTATAAATTGCGATGAGAATATGCAGGTAGGCTCTTATTGCACCGATTCTCGAGAGGTGGTGAACGGAAGTCTTTTTGCCGCGATCGCAGGCGAAAGGGTGGACGGACACGACTACATAAACTCGGCGCTCGAAAAAGGTGCGGCTTGTGTTCTTTGTGAGCGAATTCCCGAAGATCTGAACAAAGAGAATTTGCGTTTTGCTCTTGTTGTAGTTAAAGATACTGTTACGGCAATCGGCGCCGTTGCGCACGAATATAAGAAGATGTCCGACCATAAAACGGTCGCTATCACGGGAAGTGTCGGCAAAACAACGACAAAAGAATTTGTTTATGCAGTGCTTGCCGAAAAATACAAGAGCCACAAGTCGAGCGGCAATCATAACAATGAGCTCGGACTGCCGATGACTGTCTTTGAGATGAAAAAGGACGATGAGGTCGCAATTCTTGAGATGGGAATGTGTAACTTCGGCGAGATAGAATATCTTTCAAAAATAGCCGAGCCCGACATTGCGCTCGTTACCAATATAGGCTCGTCGCATCTTGAAAATCTCGGCTCGCGCGAGAATATCTGCAGTGCAAAACTTGAGATAGTGCGCGGGCTTAAAAAGGGCGGAACGCTTATCCTCAACGGAGATGAGCCTCTTCTTTACCTTATGCGCGGAAGTGATTATGCCCCTGTGTTTGTCGCGGTAAAAAATCCCGAGGCGGAGTTTCGCGCGGTAAACATAAGATACGGAGATATGAAGACGGTCTTTGACGTGATCTACGACAGAAAGGTCGTTACCAATATAGAAATATCTGCTATGGGACAGCACAGCGTATACGCGGCGCTTTTTGCGTATGCGGTGGGTGTTAAGCTCGGTCTTGATGACGGAATGATCCGCCGCGGACTTCAGAAATTCAAAAACGCGGCAATGCGTCAGAACATATATGATATGAAAGGAATTACCGTGATAGAGGATTGCTACAACGCAAGTCCCGAGTCTATGAGCGCCGCACTTGATGTTATGTGTGAGCTTGCAAAGCTTCACGGCGGCACCAGAACGGTGGCACTGCTCGGGGATATGAGAGAGCTCGGTGCAGACTCGCTCCTTCTTCACCAAAAGATCGGTAATTATGCCGCACATAAAGAGGTTAATGCGCTCTTTACCTACGGACCTCTTGCAGAGAATATTGCGTCGGGCGCGATAACGTCCGGTATGAGAGCGGATAATGTATATGTGAATCCCGATGAGACCGATCCTGTTAAAACAGGCGACCTTTTGCTTGAATATTTGCGTCCCGGCGACATCTTGCTTGTCAAGGCAAGCCGAGCGGTTGCCGCGGAAAAGGTGCTCGAGTATATAAAAACAAAGATAAAATAAGACAATAGAAAGGCGCGGACGACAACGTGAAAACTGAACTTTTAATAATGTTTCTTTTGTGTGCGGTATCTGTTTTCGTGATAACGGTAATAGCCGCAAAAATACTTATTCCCAAGCTTAAGAGCCGTAAGGTCGGACAGAAGATACTTGATATCGGACCGAGATGGCACAAATCCAAAGAGGGTACCCCCACGATGGGCGGCATCACATTTATAATCGCAATACTCGCTGTGTCGCTCGTTTATCTTATTATCTTGGGTATCAACGGGGAGCTTTCCGATGCAGTCCCGCTTATTCTTACACTCGGTATGGCGCTTGCCAACGGACTTATAGGTCTTATCGACGATTATACGAAGCTTATCAAAAAGCAGAACGAGGGCCTCACGGCAAAGCAGAAATATCTTTTGCAGCTTCTTGCGTCGGGGATCTATCTTGTGCTTATGAAGGTGCTCGGATATATCAGCACAAGTCTTTACATTCCTTACTTTGGAGTCGAGCTTGAGCTTGGAATATTCTATTATGTTTTTGCGCTTGTTCTCATAACGGGCGTTATAAACAGTGTAAATCTCACCGACGGTATCGACGGACTTGCAAGCAGCGTTACATTTGTCGTAGGTGCATTTTTTGCAGTGGCGGCCTTTGCTTCGCTTGATGCGGATCTTGCCTTCGTTTCGGCTGTAATGATCGGCGGAACGCTCGGATTCTTGGTCTACAATTTTTATCCCGCAAGGATATTTATGGGAGACACGGGTTCGCTGTTCTTGGGCGGTCTTGTAATAGGTACCGTGTTTATGATAGGCAATCCGCTTATCGTGTGCGTTGTCGGACTTCTTTATATTCTTGAAGCTGTGTCTGTAATGCTTCAGGTCGGATGCTTCAAACTCACAGGCAAGAGAATATTTAAAATGAGCCCTATACACCACCATTTTGAAAAATGCGGCTGGAGCGAAGTGAAGATCGTTACGGTGTTTACACTCTTTACTGCCGTAATGGCTGTTGCCGCTTGGTTTGGATTGAATTTTTAAAATTATAAGGAGAGGTTATGCCAAAGGATAGAGATCCGCAAAAAAAATTAAACAATGTCGGCATGACCGATAATATATCCGCAAAGAAACGCCCCTCATCTGTCGGCGGACAGGTGCAAAAGAGGGAAACGCGAGGGAATCTTCCGGCAGAGGTACAGCCTAAAAAGGAGATCATACGCGTACGCTCGGGCGTTGACCGCGTGTTCCTTATAAGCGTATTGCTTCTGGTATGTTTCGGATCTGTAATGGTATTCAGTGCCGGTTACGTTTATTCCGGCACGGAATACGGCGACAGCTTTTATCTGATAAAAAGACAGATCGGATTTGTATTTATAGGACTTTTGGCGATGCTTTTTGCTATGCGATTGCCCTATAAGGCTTACAAGGTTGGAGCAAGAGCCGCGTATCTTGTTGCAATAGTCTTGCTGTTGCTTGTGATAGTTATGGGAACTGTCGGCGGCGGCGCACAGCGTTGGCTCGTCATTCCCGGTATCGGTATAAGCTTTCAGCCGTCCGAGATCGCAAAGCTTGCAGTAGTGCTTATGCTCTCTTGGTATATGTCGGAGTATTCCGAGAAGGTCACCGATTACAAAAACTTTAAGAATTCGTTTTGGTTCGGAACGATCTTTCCGTTTGCGCTGCTTGCACTGATATGCCTGCTCGTTGTGCTTGAAAAGCATTTTTCGGGCCTTATTATTATAGCTATGATAGGCATCGTCGTAATGTTTGTCGGCGGAAGTCGTTTCAGATGGCTTGCACTGCTCGGATTAGCGGCGCTTGTGACCGTTGTTGCGCTTATTCTGACAACAGGCTACTCTCTTGACCGTGTCACTTCTTGGCTTGACCCCGAGGCGAATTATCTTGACGGCGGATGGCAGACGGTCAACGGAATGAACGCGATCGGCTCGGGCGGACTGTTCGGAGTCGGACTCGGCAACAGCCGATTGAAATACGGATATGTGTCGATGCCTCACAACGACTTTATTTATACCATAGTCTGCGAAGAGCTTGGCTACATAGGAGCGCTTGCGGTCATCGCGCTTTTTGCAATTCTTATATGGCGCGGTTTTGTTATAGCTATGAAGGCGCCCGACATATTTTCCTCGCTGACGGTGATAGGAATAATCAGCAAGGTCGCGATCCAGATGATACTGAATATTGCGGTCGTTACTAATCTGATCCCGAATACGGGAATCTCGCTTCCGTTTTTCAGTTACGGCGGCACGGCGCTTCTTATACTTATGTTCGAGATGGGAATAATCCTCTCGATATCCAAACATTCTTATCAGAAAAAATAAGATCGGAGAAAAAATGAGAGTTTTAATGACAGGCGGTGGCACGGGCGGACACGTAAATCCCGCGATCGCCATAGCTAATACGATAAAAGTAAATATGCCCGACGCAGAGATAGCGTTTGTGGGAACAAAAAGAGGAATTGAAAACAAACTCGTTGCAGCAGAGAATTACCCGATATACCACGTAGAGGTGCGCGGATTTCGCCGTAGTCTCTCTCCCCAAAACATCAAAGCGGCATATCTGGCGTTTGTTTCTCCTATGCGCGCCAAAAAGATAATCCGTGAATTCAAGCCCGATATCGTTATCGGCACGGGCGGATATGTATGCTGGCCCGTACTTGTTGCGGCATCGAAAATGAACATCCCCACGATGGTGCACGAGTCGAATGCCGTCCCCGGTGTTACGGTAAAACAGCTTCAAAAGTATGTCGATAAGATACTTCTTAATTTTGAAGATGCGGCAAAGTATATTACCGCAAAGGAAAAAATAGTTCACGTCGGGAACCCGCTTAAATCCGCATTCGGTACTCTTAGTAAAGAAGATGCGAGAAAGAAGCTCGGAATCGACGGAAAATATAAGCATTTCATTCTGTCTTACGGCGGAAGTCTGGGTGCTGAGCGAGTAAACGATGCAGTGCTTGAGGTTATGCGTGATTTTGTTTCAAAGCGCCCCGATATTCTCCACGTTCACGCCACGGGCTCGCTTGAGCACGAGGCGGCAATGGCTAAATATGCAGCGTACGGACTCGAGGACAGTGAGAATACACAGCTTCTCGAATACATCTACGATATGCCCGTTCGTATGGCGGCGGCAGATATTGTTATCTCCCGCGCAGGTGCTATGACTGTATCCGAACTCTCTATGATGAAGAAGACTTGTATCCTCATTCCGTCTCCTAATGTAACGAACAATCATCAGTACAAAAACGCAAAAGTGCTCGCTGATGCGGGCGCGGCGACCCTTATAGAAGAGAAGGAGCTTGTCGGCGGACGTCTTGAAGCAGAGATATCCGGACTTTGCGACGATGCCGGAAAGAGATATGATATGGAGAGTAAGATAGAAAGCTTTGCAAATAAGGATGCAAACAAGCTGATATATCTTGAGATACTGAAGATTCTCAAAAAATAAACCGAAGTAAACAGCGTGTTTTTTTACGGTTTTAAACAAATACATTTTACGCGCAAAATCGACTAAATAGGAGCAGAAACGCTTTTGTATTGACAGAAACACGTCGAATTTCAATACTTTTTGTGCCGCCTCGCAGCGGCGTAACGGAGGCTTTAATGAACAAAGAAAAACAAAGGGGTCGCATACGGTCGATGGCTTTGGTATGCTTTATTATCGGAGCTGTATGCGTATGTCTGCTTGCCGTCGTCCTTCACAATTTTGTGTTTGTCATAAAAAATGTTAAGGTAGAAGGAAACGTATACTGCACAGCAGAAAGCATAATCGCTTCAAGCGGTATCGTATCGGACGAGCCTATGTATTCGATAAACAAGGATGAGATCGCAAAAAACATAAAGAAAGCCAATCCTTACGTCGATACGGTTTCGGTGAAAAGAGATCTGCCCTCTGATATACGAATCATTGTGAGTGAGAGTACGCCCGCATGTTATGTCAGCATAGCGGACGAGCACTTTGTCATATCCGACACGCTCCGAGTGCTTGAATATACAGAGGATATCGGCAAAGTATGTTCACTGTCGAAAAAAAGGGTATTGCTTCCCGAAATATCGTGCGCGATACTCGGTGAGAAGCTTGGATTTTTTTCGGTGTCCGATACAGATTACATATCCGATGTGATAAGAGCGGTCTCAGAATGTAAGCTTGCTGACAGGGTCGAGGTCATATCACTCAAAAACAAGTTCGATATATATGTGGTATGCGACGGACTTTACCGTATAGAATGCGGCTCAGCGTCCGACATTTCTCTCAAATTGGAGGTTGCCGAGGCGATTATAAGCTCGGGAAAACTTGAACCCGATGTCAGGGCGGCGATCAATGTATCCGATCCTAATGAGGGAACGGTCGTTGCCGATAAAGATATGATACTTGTCCCGGACGTACAAGAATAACAAAAAATTCATTAAATTATTAATAAATTTTATAAAATATCTTGCAAATGTCCGCGGGAAATATTATAATTAAGTATATAGGTGTGAAAATGCGCCTTTTTTGAAAAAAGAAAATTAAAGTTAAAAATAAAGAATATAAAAATTCGGGAGGAAAACAAAGATGTCATTTGCAATTGACGAGACCTTCGATAGCGGAGTAAATATTAAAGTTGTGGGTGTAGGCGGCGGCGGAAACAACGCCGTTAACCGTATGATCTCCACAAATGTTCGCGGAGTTGAATTCATCGCGATCAATACAGATAAGCAGGCGCTTGCAAATTCGGGCGCTACACGCAAAATACCGATAGGCGAAAAGATCACAAAGGGACACGGCGCAGGCTCGAACCCCGAGGTAGGTCTTCGCGCGGCAGAGGAGAGCCTTGATGAGATCAAGGCTGTGCTCGACGGCACCGATATGGTGTTTATTACAACAGGTATGGGCGGAGGCACCGGTACAGGTGCGGCTCCTATAGTTGCAAGAATTGCAAAAGAGATGGGAATACTTACAGTAGGTATCGTTACAAAGCC
>CAYZHW010000086.1:0-6828 GCA_964478105.1 uncultured Lachnospiraceae bacterium
AAGCCTGTCTTTTTTTAATCGTCTACCCTCTCACCGAGGATTATTCTGTATTTGTTGTAGAAAGACTCAAAATATCCGCCGTCAAGCGCCTCTCTGATCTTTTCCATAAGCTCGTTATAGAAATAGAGATTATGGATCACAGCAAGACGCATACCAAGCGATTCTTTTGCACGCACAAGATGACGTATATACGCGCGGCTGTACGAGCGGCACGCGGGACAGTTGCAATTTTCATCTATCGGGCGGTCATCCTTCATATATTTTTCGTTTTGAAGATTCATCTTTCCCTTCCAGGTAAAGAGATTTCCGTGTCTTCCGTTACGGCTGGGCATTACACAGTCGAAGAAATCGACACCGCGCCAAACTGCCTCAAGAATGTTTACGGGAGTTCCGACACCCATAAGATACCGAGGTTTGTCTTTAGGCATATAGGGCTCGACCGCGTCGATTATGCGGTACATCTCCTCCGCTTCTTCACCGACGGCAAGTCCGCCGATGGCAAAACCGTCAAGGTCAAGCTCTGCGATCTTCTTCATATTGTCGATACGAAGATCTTCATACGTACCGCCCTGATTTATGCCGAAGAGCATCTGCTGCTTATTTATTGTCTTGGGAAGCGAGTTGAGTCTGTCCATCTCTGCTTTGCAACGGTAGAGCCAGCGCACCGTGCGGTCTGCAGATTTTTTAACATAGTCGTACGGCGCGGGATTTTCCACACATTCGTCAAATGCCATCGCGATGGTGGATGCAAGATTTGACTGTATCTGCATACTTTCTTCGGGACCCATAAATATCTTTCTTCCGTCAACATGTGAAGAAAAATACACGCCTTCTTCCTTTATTCTGCGCAACTTTGCAAGCGAAAAGACCTGAAATCCGCCACTGTCTGTAAGCATAGGACCGTCCCAATTCATAAACTTGCGAAGACCACCCATCTCGTGAATGAGCTTGTCACCGGGGCGAATGTGAAGATGATATGTATTTGAGAGCTCGACCTGGCATTTTATTTCTTTGAGGTCAAGCGCAGATACGCCGCCCTTGATGGCACCGCATGTTCCAACGTTCATAAATACAGGCGTCTGTATCTCTCCGTGCGGAGTCTGAAGACATCCGCGTCTTGCGTTTTTTTCTGTTTTTAATACTGTAAACATAGCTTATCCTTAACTTATATTCTTGAAAATTGTTTGTCGAGCATCTTTTTCGTCATCTCTATCGCGACAGGTCTGCCATGCGGACAGAATGTGATATTCGGGATGCTTTGCATCTTTTTGACTATCCATTCGTTATATTCGGCGGGATATTCCCTTCCCGCTTTTATTGCTGCTTTGCACGAGCCTTGATAGAGCGCTTTTTCAAAGATAATATCTTTTGTGAGTGCAGGATTTCCCTTTCCGTCGGCAATGTTACCCGCCATAGCGGAAAGAAGATCTGCGGTAACCCCGGCTTCGATACCGCAAGGTATCTGTATTACACTTATTTTTAAGCTTTCCTTCGAGAACAATATTTCAAAACCGACCTCTGCGAGTTCTTTTTTGTATTCGAAGACAGCGTCGTACTCGTTGGGGGCAAGTCTTAACTCGACCGGGATCATAAGAAGTTGTGAGGCGGTATCCGCGTTTTTCATATTTGCTTTAAGCTCTTCGAATATGATCCTTTCGTGCGCCGCGTGTTTGTCGACAAGAAGCATCTTATCTCCCGATTCAACAATAATGTACGCGTTGAAGACTTCACCGACCATACGGTATTCGGGAAAAATGCCCTCTTCTTTTTGAGGGAGCTCTTCTTTTTCGGTGATCTCGGGAATATTTATCTTTTGTGCCGGTTGTTGCGGCGTTGTCTCGACAGAAGGGTTAAATTCTTCTTTTTGGGGCTCTTTTATCGGTTCATAGATCCTTGCCGGCGGAGTCGGATTAAAGGTCACAGAAGGCGAATATGATACCCTATCGGCGTGAATAGTCGGCACAGATGTACTTTTTACACTTTCTATGTTTATCTGTCTCTCTGATGCGGGGATCCTGTCCGATCTTTCCACTATCGGTACAAAGGATGTGGAAACATTATAAGATCTTTTCGGTTCACCGGCTGTTATTTTAGGTAGTGAGATCTCTGGACGTGTTGCATTGTTCTCAAGTGCTGTGCGTACCGAGTAATATATTGCCTCGAACACGGGCTTTTCGTTGGAAAACTTTACTTCAAGTTTTGCGGGGTGAACGTTGACATCAACGATCTTTGGGTTGATCGTTATATACAGTACACAAGCGGGGAATTTTTCGGGCGGAATGTATGAAGTATATGCCTGTTCGATTGCGGCGCAGGCTGTCTTACTTTTTACATATCTGCCGTTTATAAAGAAATTTTGGTAGTTTCTGTTTGCTTTTACATTGTCTGAGCGTCCTACGAACCCTGTGATCTTTATTCCGTCCGATTCGCCGTCGATCTCAATGATCTTTGATGCAAACTCGCGGCCAAAGACGGCGTATACCGTGTTTTTCAGATTGCCGTCGCCCATCGTCTGGAGTTTTATATTACCGTCTATTATAAGCTTTATTGCAATATCGGGTCGTGATAGTGCGATCTTTTCAACAATTACGGTAACCGCCATTGCTTCGGTTGAGTCTTTTTTCAAAAATTTTCGTCTTGCGGGAACATTGGCAAAAAGTTCCTCGACAATTACTGTCGTTCCGTTGCTGCAACCTCTTTCGGAGATCGAAGTAACTTCCCCGCCGACAGCCTCGAGCATAGTGCCGAATTCATTGTTTTTTGTTTTTGATATTATTCGTATGTTTGACACCGAGGATATTGCGGCAAGTGCTTCACCTCTGAATCCGAGCGTGAGTATACCGTCAAGGTCTTCTGAATTCTTTATCTTACTTGTAGCATGACGCTTTATTGCCACGGGCAGGTCTTCTTTTTCCATACCGCAGCCATTGTCCGAGACGCGCATAAATGAAACTCCGCCGTTTTGTATCTCAACGGTAATGTTATCTGCACTAGCGTCAACCGCGTTTTCAAGTAATTCTTTTATAACCGATGCGGGACGGTCGACTACTTCGCCTGCCGCTATCAAGTTGGCAACAGCAAAGCTTAGGACGTTTATTTTTCCCATTTGTGCGCACCTCCTTTAGTTTAGTTTCTTTTTTAATTCGAATAGGAAGCTCATTGCCTCATAAGGTGAGAGTGTGTTGATGTCTACCTTCTTAAGTTCATCTATGACCTCGTTATCGGCAACATCAAAAATGCTTATAGTATCTTCTGTATTTGCTTTTTCGGTGTTTTTGGATTTTGATAACTCGAGTCTTGTGCCGCTGTCCTCTATAGAGTGAAGGATGTCCTTGGCTCTCTTTATTACTTCGTTCGGCACACCTGCGAGTTTTGCAACCTCTATACCGTAGCTGTCGTCTGTGGCACCGCGTACTATCTTGCGAAGGAATGTGATGTTGTCATCACGCTTCTTTGCGGCGATGTTGTAATTTATGATTCCTTCGAATTCATCCTCAAGTGATGTGAGCTCGTGATAGTGAGTAGCGAAAAGTGTTTTTGCACCGATCTTTTTATAGGTGTATTCAACTATCGCGCGTGCAATGCTCATACCGTCGTATGTACTTGTGCCTCTGCCGACCTCGTCGTATATGATAAGACTCTTTTTGGTTGCGTTTTTGAGTATGTGCGCAACCTCGTTCATTTCAAGCATAAACGTTGACTGTCCCGAAGCGAGATCGTCAGATGCTCCGACACGCGTGAAGATCTTATCAACGACACCGATACGGGCATCGGATGCGGGAACAAAAGAGCCTATTTGCGCCATAACACAGATAAGAGCTATCTGGCGCATATATGTGGATTTTCCGGCCATATTCGGACCTGTGATGAGCATAAGGTTGTTGCGTGATGTATCAAGAAAAACATCGTTGGGAACAAAATATGTACCCTTTACGAACTGCTCAACTACAGGATGTCTGCCGTCCTTTATCTGTATGATATCACTGCAGTCGATCTCGGGACAAACGTATTTGTTCTTTGCGGCAACAGATGCTAAGCTGATATATACGTCAAGCTTTGCGATTCGAGCCGCACTGTCCTGGATCCTTGCAGAGTTTTCTGCGATAAAGCCTCTTATTTTCTGGAAGATCTCATATTCGAGCGTTGCGATCTTGTCCGCAGCACCAAGTATTGTGGCTTCCATATCTTTAAGTTCTTGGGTTATGTACCTTTCACAACCCGAGAGGGTCTGCTTTCTGATATATCGGTCAGGGACTTGGTCGATAAGCGATTTTGTAACCTCTATGTAGTATCCGAATACTCGGTTGTAGCCTACCTTGAGAGTCTTTATTCCTGTAAGTTCGCGCTCGTTTCGCTCGATCTCTTTTATCCACCCTTCGCCGTCTTTCATAACGCTTCTGAGGTAATCAACATCTTTGTCATATCCGTCTGCTATGATGTTACCCTCACGGACGCTGAAGGGGGCGGATTCATTTATCGAAACCTTAATAAGCTCGCACAGATCGTTAAGTTCATCAAGATTGTTGTATATTTCGGACAGCTCCGCACTTGTTGAATTCATAAACAATTTTCGAAGCTCTGGGATTATCTTAATGGTATTCCCTATCGCAAGAAGATCCTTGGCGTTTGCCGTGCCGTAAACGACTTTGGTTATAAGACGTTCAAGATCCAGCACTCCCGAAAGCAGGGCTGAAGCATCCTCGCGAAGCATAAAATCACCGTAAAGCTCTGCGGTTGCGCTCTGACGCTGCTCTATATCGGATACGTTAACAAGCGGATGCTCTATCCAATTCTTTAAAAGACGTGCGCCCATTGCGGTCTTGGTCTTATCAAGTACCCACAAAAGCGATCCGCGTTTTTCTTTTGTACGCATAGTCGCGGTAAGTTCGAGATTTCTGCGCGTGTTTATGTCGAGTTCAAGAAAACTGCTGTTGTTATAAACGGAGAGCTCTTTTATATAGGAAATATCCGTCATTTGTGTATCCGCAATGTAAGACAAAAGTCCGCCGACTGCACAAACGAGCTGAGGTTCTTGACTGTCGGGAGCGAGATCTTTGAACTGTTTTGATACGATTAATTTTGCTTCAAGGAATGTATATCCAATTCTGCGGCTGTCGTTTACGGGAATCCCCAATTCTCCAAGCGAAAGATCGTCACTGTTGACACCGGATATTATCTCTTTCGGAGAATAGATCTTTATCTCGGTGTGGAGAGCTTCTTTCCTTCCCTCTCCTCTGAAAGCTGTGGCGTATATTTGTCCGGTGGAGACATCTGCAAATGCAACACCTGCACATTCTTCTTCGTCGTATACCGAACAAAGATAATTGTTTGTGGACTCATTGAGCATACTTGCGTCAATGACAGTACCTGGGGTGATAATTCTTATGACCTCGCGGCGTACAAGTCCCTTTGCTTGCGCGTGATCCTCGGTTTGTTCGCAGATAGCGACCTTGTATCCTTTTTCAATAAGTTTGCCTATGTACCCATCGGCGCTGTGAAAAGGCACTCCGCACATCGGAGCGCGATTTTCTTCGCCGCAGTCTCTGCCCGTCAGAGTCAATTCGAGCTCTTTTGACACGCGGATGGCGTCGTCAAAAAACATCTCGTAAAAATCCCCGAGACGGTAGAAAAGGACATAATCCTTGTACTGCTCTTTTATTTCAAGATATTGAAGCATCATTGGGGTCATGGCAAATAACCGTCCTTATCAGTTTTGTGAATCAGTGGTTGTGTCCGCAGCTTCCGCCGCAACTGGAGCAATCGTGTGTGCAGGGGCGTTCACCCGTGATCTGGAATGTGATCTCCTCATTTACTTCGTTCATAAACTTATTTACTTCTTCCTGTGCTGCATTGTACGCTATGAAGTTCTCGTTTGTTGTGATGTCGTTGTAGATAGTCTCTATTCTTGTCTGAATGGACTTGATAGCGTCCATATCTCTTTCTTCTTTTGCATACTCTTCGCGAAGTGCTGTCTGGTGTACGTTATACTCCATCATAAGGTTGTTGATAGCGGCGTCGCCTTCGTACGCCTCTCTTGTTTTGTTGAGCTTTGTTATTCTCTCATCTTTTTTTATAGCCTGTCCGAGCTGTTTTGCAATTTCCATTATTTCCATTGTTTTGTACCTCTTTTTTATTATTTATTTTGTGTAAAGCGCGAATGTATCAGCGCGCTCTATTTTCATTTTTTTGAATGTCCCGATATCGTCATCGGTAAGTGCGTCGAAAAGGACGATCTTGTTCGCATCCGTTCGGCCGCTCCATACTTTTTCGTTGTTTTTGCTTTTTCCGTCGATAAGAACGCGAAGAGTTTGTCCGAGATATTTTTGATTGATATCCTTGGATATCTCATTTTGTGTTTCAAGCAATCTGTCAAAACGTGCGCTCTTAATTTCGGCGGGTACTTGGGTATCAAGCTTTGCCGCCGGGGTACCGTTTCTCGGAGAATATATGAACGAATACAACATATCAAACTTTGCAGTTTTTATGATGTTTAATGTATCTTCAAAATCCTTTTCGGTCTCACCGGGAAAACCTACGATAATATCAGATGTTATTGCGATATCCGGCATCGCTTCGCGAAGCTTTTTTACTATCGAAAGATAGCGCTCGGTGTCATATTTACGATTCATTTCGGAAAGTATCTTATCACTTCCTGATTGCAACGGCAAGTGAAAATGGCGCGCTATCTTCTCGTTGTCCCGCATAACCGCAATAAGTTTGTCCGAGGCATCTTTTGGATGACTGGTCATAAATCTGAGAAGAAAATCTCCTTCGATCTTTGCAAGCTCGTCAAGCAGATCGGCAAATGCATAATCGTCATACAGATCT
>CAYZHW010000087.1:0-6819 GCA_964478105.1 uncultured Lachnospiraceae bacterium
TTCTTATCTATATGTCACTGAAAGCCCCGCACTATAATGCTACGGGCATATATACACAAATAAAATGAAAGGATAAAACAAGATGAAAAAGCATATAACTTATACAACAAAGGGAACCTGCTCAAGACAGATCGATATCACACTCGACGGTGATACAGTGCTTGACGTGCAGTTCACAGGCGGTTGCCACGGCAATACTCAGGGAATAGCGAAGCTTGTTCGCGGTATGAAGGTCGATGATATTATATCCCGTCTTGAAGGAACGGTGTGCGGTTTCAAATCGACATCCTGCCCCGACCAGCTTGCGTGCGCTCTCAAAGAAAGTAAAAAGGAGAATTGAAATGACATATACCGAAATGTATAACAAGTTTTTGAATTTCGATAAGATTTCCGATACCGACAAGGCAGAACTTCGCGCGCTCGAAGGCAATGACGACGAGATAAAGTCGAGATTTGCCTGCTATCTCAATTTCGGTACGGCAGGTCTTCGCGGTATTATGAAAGTGGGCACGAATGCAATGAACGTATACACTGTAGCTCACACGACCCAAGGGCTTGCAAATCTTGTCAAAAAGGAAAAAAGAGAGAATGACGGTGTTGCTATTGCTTGCGACAGCCGTAACAACTCTATGGAATTTGCAAAAAAGGCAGCGTCCGTGCTTGCGGCAAACGGTATCAAGGCGTATATCTTTGACGGTCCGCGCCCCACGCCCGAGCTCTCTTTTGCACTTCGCTATTATAAATGCGTTGCGGGAATAAACATTACTGCCTCGCATAATCCGAAGGAATACAACGGCTACAAGGCGTATTGGGAAGACGGTGCTCAGCTTCCGCCCGAGCACGCGGCAGTAGTATCCGACGCAATGGCGAAGATAGATATTCTCGGCGATGTTCTTGAAGCAGATTACGAGTGCGCTGTAAAGGACGGTATCATCAAGGTGATCGGAGCAGAGACGGACGAGGCTTATCTTTCGGCAGTGCTCGAACAGCAGATAAAGACAGACGCGGCAAAAAAGGTCGCGGATGAGCTTAAGATCGTATATACACCCCTTCACGGCGCGGGACACAAGCTCGTTCCGGAGATACTTTCCCGCATCGGATACAAGCATATCTATACCGTTGATGAGCAGATGATACTTGACGGAAACTTTCCAACGGTCAAAAAGCCCAACCCGGAGTATAAAGAGACATTTGAACTTGGCATTGCGCTTGCCGAAAAGGTCGGAAGCGACCTTATCATAGCAACAGATCCCGATGCTGACCGCGTCGGCGCGATGACACGTACCTCTGACGGCTCTTTTGTCAATATCACGGGTAATCAGATGGGCGCGCTTCTGCTTGATTATATCATCACCTCATATGAGGAAACGGGAAAGATGCCTCCTGAGCCGCTTGCAGTAAAGACGATAGTTACGACCGAACTTGCTACAAAGATATGCGAGGCTCACGGGGTAAAACTCTATAACGTGCTTACAGGATTTAAATATATCGGCGAGGTTATAAAGAATCACGAAAAAATGGGTCACGGAAGCTTTATCTTCGGTTTTGAGGAGAGCTACGGATGCCTCAAGGGTACGTATGCGCGAGACAAGGATGCGGTACTCGGTACGATGATGATCTGCGAGATGACCGCGTATTACAAAGAGAAGAATATGACTCTCTACGACGCACTTGAAGAGCTCTACAAAAAGTACGGCTACTTCAAAGAGGGAGTTTCCGAGCTCGAATTCCCGGGACTCGACGGCAAGGAAAAGATGCAGTCTATTATGGCAAGCTTCAGAACTGAGCCCCCGAAAGATATCGCCGGAAAGAATGTCGCCGTTGTCGGTGACTACCTCAAGGAGACGATATGTGATCTTAAGAGCGGCAAGAGCGAATCCACGGGACTTCCCAAGTCCGACGTTCTTTCGTATAAGCTTGAGGGCGGAGACGTTATAATCGTGCGTCCCTCCGGCACAGAGCCTAAGGTCAAGATCTACTATCTTCTCTCGGATACCTCGCGCAAAGCTTGCGAAGCAAAATTCGCTGATTATTCCGCATCTATCGACAAGATCGTCGCACAAAAGCTGTAATTTTGCAACATATGCAATCTCATATGGCATTATTAGCAATTTACTTGTAAAAATATCTGTTATATAATAAAAATATAATTTGACGTGAAAGGATAACCATCATGACAAAAGTATGTGTTGTAACAGGCGGCGGCGGAGTGCTTTGTGCATCTTTCGCACGTGCTATGGCAAAAGAAGGATATAAAGTGGCTGTTCTCGACCTCAACGTCGAGGCAGCAAAAAAGGTAGCTGACGCTATTGTAGCAGAGGGCGGAGCAGCAAAGGCATACGCCGCGAACGTGCTTGACAAGGAAGCACTTGAGGCTGTACATCAGAGCGTGCTTGCCGATTTCGGCAAATGCCAGATACTCATCAACGGTGCAGGCGGAAATAACCCCAAGTGCACGACCGCTCACGAAACATACGAAGAGGGCGACATCGAGCGTGATGACATCCTTACATTCTTCAATCTTGATAAAGCAGGATTCGGATTTGTGTTCGACCTCAATATTATGGGAACACTCATTCCCACACAGGTGTTTGCGGCAGATATGATCGGCGGCGAAGGATGCTCTATCCTCAACATTTCCTCGATGAACGCATTTACACCTCTTACAAAGATACCCGCATACAGCGCGGCAAAGGCGGCTGTGTCTAACTTTACACAGTGGCTCGCTGTACATTTTGCCAGACAAAATATCCGCGTGAATGCTATCGCTCCCGGTTTCTTTGTAACACATCAGAACAGAGCTCTTCTTTTTGACGCAGAGGGCAATCCTACTGCGCGCACAAAGAAGATCCTTGCCGCAACTCCTATGGGACGTTTCGGTGAGGCTGATGAACTTCTCGGCACACTCCGCTGGATAACCAATCCCGCAGAAGCAGGCTTCGTAACAGGAGTCGTCGTACCTGTTGACGGAGGCTTCTCGGCGTATTCCGGCGTGTGATAATTTATTTCACGCAAATTTCCTTTCTTGAATGTAAAAGTAAAGAGAGCCGAAGGGGCATTTTTGGCCTCGGCTCTCTTTACTTTTTAATTGACATTATTCGCCATTAGAGGTATAATGGCTATGTATGCAAAAATGAAAAAAAGGAGATGCCGTATGGAGAAGGATTACAGGCGGACCGCGACAAAGATTGCCGTGGTTATGATAATGCAGTTTTGCCTTTGGTATGCGGCGTCTTTTCTCTATTCATTTGTTTCGCATGCGGTATTCTCAAATTACGGACCCGCTACGGCAGAGGTGTGCGAAGAGTTGCTTTTTGCGCTTTTGTACGCCGTTTCATTCGGTCTTCCCGTGATCTCGGCCCGCATTTTTTACCGCGATATGCCAATGTCATCTTTTGACGGCAGACCGTCAAAATATACAGTTCCTATGGTATTAGCGTCGATCGGTATTATCTATGCGGCGGCTATCGTGAACAATCTTGTGACTTTACCGTTTGATGCTTTTGGTCTCGATATATATACCTTGGATATAACTATGACGGTCACGCCCGCTACGGTCTTGGCAAAACTGATCTCGCTTGTGATAGTGCCCGCCTTACTTGAGGAATTGCTCTTTCGCGGCGTGATACTCGGCTCGCTTTTACCCTATGGTAAGACAGAGGCAGTGCTGGTAAGCGCTCTGCTTTTTGCTATGATGCATCAGAATCCAAAGCAGTTCATATACACATTTGCCGCAGGGTGCGTTATGGGATATTTTGTCGCGGAGGGAAGATCGCTTTTTCTCGGTATCATCATTCACGCGGTAAACAACTTTATTTCACTTGTCAATATGATAGTGTACAATATCTGCAGTAAAGAGATCTATGCCGCTTATTCGGCATCGCTTTGCACGGTGATCTTTGCGGGCGCGGCTATAGCTGTTCCGCTTCTTATAAGCAATAAGAACGAGCAGAACGAAGATGCTCTTATTGAAAGATCTCCGCATATGATAAAAAACCTTTTATCTCCTCTTATGATAGTCTATTTCTTGCTTTCAATAGGCAATTTTGTATTTACTATGATTGTTTCGAGGTTGAGTGTATGAACGAGCTTGACTATATGAAAGAAGCGCTTGCAGAAGCAAAAAAAGCGGCTCAGACGGGCGAGGTGCCGGTCGGAGCCGTTATAGTAAAGGATGGCGAGATCATCGCCCGAGCGCATAATCTGCGCGAGACCGAGAAGAATGCTCTCTGCCACGCCGAGATAATGGCAATAAACGAGGCTTGCAAAAAGCTGGGCGGGTGGCGCCTCTCTTCGTGCGAGCTCTATGTTACGCTTGAACCCTGCCCAATGTGTGCGGGAGCGATAGTCAACTCGCGCATAAAAAGAGTAGTCTACGGTGCAAAAGATGCAAAGGCGGGCGCAATGGGAAGTGTGATGAACTTCAATTTTTACCCGCTGAATCATAAGCCCGAGATAGTCTCGGGGGTGATGGCTGACGAATGTGCGAAGACCCTTACGGCTTTTTTTACACTAAAACGGAGAAATAAAAATGATAACTAAGAATTCTATCCACAGAATAACCATAACCGATATAAATAACCTCGGATACGGCGTCGGAAAAATTGACGGTATCGTTACTTTTGTTGCGGGTGCGGTCACGGGCGACGAGCTTGAGGTGAAGATAATCAAGGTCAACAAGAGCTACCTTGTAGGCAAGATAGAGAAGATAATCACCCCCTCGGCGCACAGACGCGAGGATAATTGCCGTGTCGGCGTGCGTTGCGGCGGATGCGTCTACAGACACGTGAGCTATGAGCACGAGCTTGAATTAAAGCGCGGATACGTCAAGGCCTGCTTTGCCAAAGCGGGCGTGAAGGATATTGAGATAGCGCCCACACGTACCACGGGTATCATCGACGGATACCGCAACAAGGCGCAGTATCCCGTGTCAATGGGCAAAAAGGGAATTGAGATCGGATTTTTTGCAACAAAGACACACGATATCGTGAATATAGATTCCTGCGCGCTCCAACCCGCGGTCTTCGGCGATATCTGCGGTATGGTCAAATCGTTTATGGAAAAGTATAAGATCGCTCCCTACGATGAAGTCACAGGAAAGGGAAGCGTACGTCATATATACCTGCGCCACGCAAAGAACACTGCTGAAATAATGGTCTGCATCGTCATAAATACGCCGGCCCTCTCGCACGCGGATAAGCTTGCAGAAGCTCTCACGTGCACATTTCCCGAAATAAAGAGCATTATGCTCAATATAAACGATAAGAATACCAATGTTGTTCTCGGAAATGAGTATAAGTGCATTTACGGTAAGCCATATATAACAGATGTGCTCTGCGGCAAGAGATTCAATATCTCGGCAGGCTCATTCTATCAGGTAAACCACGACGCGGCAGAACTTCTCTATAACATTGCAAAAGAAAAAGCAAATATAAAGCCGACAGATACTGTCCTCGACCTATATTGCGGTATCGGTACGATAGGACTCTCCATCGCGTCGGATGCGGCAAAACTCTGGGGAATTGAGATCGTCGATGAGGCGGTCGAATGTGCGAAGGAAAACGCAAAGCAAAACGGCGTCGAGAACGCACACTTCGTATGTGCCGATGCGCAAGATCCCTTCTCGGCAGATATTCCCACACCTCATATAGTAATACTCGACCCGCCGAGAAAAGGTTGCAGCAAAGAGCTTATTTTGCGTATTGCCGAGCTTGGCATTAAGAAAGTAGTGTATATCTCCTGCGGCCCGGACACACTTGCAAGAGATGTGGCGATATTCGGTGAGCTTGGGTATACACCGGATGAAGTTGTGCCTGTCGATCTTTTCCCAAGAACAGGCCATTGTGAAGCAGTAGTTTCTCTTACAAGAAAGGAATAAATATGAAAGCATCGCAGATAAAAGAGATCGTTTTCGACATACTGTACGCAGTCGTCGCGGGAATTATAGTCGGAACGGCGTACCATTTTTTTCAGAACAGCAACGGATTTGCTCCGGGCGGTGTGGGCGGACTTGCAACTATCACGCATTACTTACTTGCAGACAAGGTCAGTTGGTCTGTTTTAATGGTGGCGTTTAATCTGCCGATATTCATTTTGCTAAGCGTAATGGTCAACAAAAAACTGGGGTTAATGTTGAGCATTTATATGGTAGTTTAGTCATTTATCCCCTATTTTTACCGTGCTGTCGGCGCGGCTCCGTATTGCCTTGCAAACAATGAAGCCGATTTCAATATCGTATTTGCCTGCATTGCTACGGGCGTTATATCGGGATTCGGTTTCTCTCTTATGTTGAGGCGTTTCGGTGCGAGCGGTGGCACATACGGTATTTCGGCGCTGATAAAAAAGGCGCGCCCCGAGCTTAATATTGCCTATGTTTCCTTTATACTTGACGCGAGCGTGGTCTTTATCGCATTCTTTGTGTACGGAATGAAGATCACCCCCGTTATTTGTACTTTGCTCAATCTGTTTGTTGCCAATGTCGTTGTTGATAATGGCCTTAGCGGAATTAAAAACGGCTGCAAATTTGAGATCATAACAAGCCATCCGAGCGAACTGGCAGATGAGCTTATGACACGCCTAAAACACGGTGTCACCGAGATAAAGGTACACGGTATGTATTCGGATACAGATAAATATATGCTTGTCTGTATTATAAACAAAAGGCAGATAGGCGAAATGATGAAGATAATCAAAAGCTATCCTGATACTTTTGCAAGTTTCGAAAAGGTAAACGAGGTTTTCGGTAATTTCAAAAGGAAGGTTTGAAATATGCGACCTATTATTGGATTACTTACAGAAATAGATAACGAGTGTATGACA
>CAYZHW010000088.1:0-6732 GCA_964478105.1 uncultured Lachnospiraceae bacterium
TTTCTCTGCTTGAAGAGAAAGGCTACGATCCGCTCGTTTACCGCCTTTTCTGCCTGCAATCGCACTACCGCAAGAACCTCGTATTCTCGTGGGAGAACCTTGACAACGCGCAGACGACCTACAACAAGCTTATTACAAAGATAGCTGCCCTTTCCGACGAGGCGGGCGAGATCGACAGTGCCGCGTTTGACACGTTCAAGGCGAAGTTTATCGAAGCGCTCGCAAATGACCTCAACACCTCACTCGCGCTTACCGCCGTATACGACGTACTCAAATACAAAACCAACGATAAAACCAAGCTCGCCATCCTCTCTGACTTTGACCGCGTGCTCGGACTTGACCTTATCGCAAAAGCCGCTGCAAAGCGTGCGGAGCTTGCATCCGAGTCCGGTGCAGACGAGTCCGCAGAGATCGACGCGGACTTTGAGACATACATTCTCGGGATGATCGAGAAGAGAAAAGAAGCAAAAAAGGCAAAGAATTTTGCCGAGGCTGACGCTATCCGTGCAGAACTTCTCGAGCGCGGCATCGTTCTTGAGGACACCCGCGAGGGAACAAAATACCGCATAGAAAAATAAAAAGGAGAGTCTATGTCAAAAAAGAAGAAAAAGCAAAAAAGAACGGTGGAGGTAAGTGAAAAGAAGCCTTTTAACTGGCGTCTTCTTCTGATACTTGCGCTCAACACCGTGATCTGCTTCGCGCTCTATGAACTGGGCAATTATTTTGAGTTTTATCCCACCTTCTGGATATTTTTCGCACTCACGCTGGCTTTTACGCTCGCGTACCTTATTTACAACCGCGGACTTTCGCGCGACAGAATAACGCCCGATATGCTCCCCGAAGATTGGAGCGCCGAGAAAAAATGCGAATTTTTTTCCGAGCGCGATATGCGTAAAAAGAAGTCAAAATGGATGCTCACGATAATAATACCTCTCTTTTTGACGCTTGCTTTTGATATGGTAAATCTCTTCTATCTTGACTCGCTGAAGGAATTTTTCAAATAATGATAAATCTGCACATCATAACAGTCGGCACGCTCAAGGAAGCATACTTCCGCGATGCCGCCGCCGAATACGAAAAGAGGCTCGGAGGCTTTTGCCGTCCGATCCTCACTTCTATAAAGGAAAAAAAGCTTCCCGACGACCCCACCGAGGGCGAGATAGCATCTGCGCTCGACGACGAGGCGGAGCGCATACTTGCACTCATTCCGCCCCGCGCCTACAAGGTAGCGCTGTGCGTCGAGGGCAAACAGCTCAGCTCCGAGGAGCTTGCGAAAAAGCTCGAGGACGTCTCGCAGATCACCTCTGATATTGCCTTTATTATCGGAAGCTCGCACGGACTCTCGGACAGAGTCAAGCGCGCCGCTGATATGAGACTTTCTTTTTCCAAGCTCACTTTTCCGCACCAGCTTATGCGCGTAGTACTGCTTGAAGCGGTCTACCGCGCCTTTAATATCAACGCAAATACACGTTATCACAAATAAGCGGCGTGAAATTACGAAATTGCTATTTCAATCGGCTGCATTCACGCCCGATTTCTCCTTAAAAATGGGGCCCAACCCATTTTTGTTTCTAAAGAAACACAGTAGAAATTCAAAACTTTACGGAGGAAAAAATGGATTTTTCATGCGAAGTTGCCGTTATCGGCGCGGGACACGCGGGAATCGAAGCCGCGCTTGCGTCAGCAAGACTCGGTCACGACACCGTGCTCTTCACGATGAATCTCGATTCGCTTGCAAATATGCCCTGCAATCCTTCTATCGGCGGCACGGGCAAGGGACACCTCGTCTATGAGATAGACGCGCTCGGCGGCGAAATGGGATACGCCGCGGATAAGGTCACGCTCCAGAGCCGTACGCTGAATCTCGGCAAGGGCGCGGCGGTGCACTCGAAGCGAATTCAGGCAGACCGCCGTAAATATCAGGATATAATGAAAAAAACGGTCGAGGCGGCCGCAAATCTTCGTCTTATTCAGGCAGAGATAGTAGATTTCTCCTGCCAAGAGGAGAACGGAGAAAAGAAAATAACATCGGTGACGACAAAGCTCGGTGAGATGTGGAAAGTTAAGTGCGCTATCATATGCGCGGGAACTTATCTTGCAGGACAGATATTTGTAGGAGATGTCGTTTACGACGGCGGTCCGGACGGAATGATGCCCGCCAAGGGACTCACCGACTCGCTGCTTCGCGAAGGGCTTAATATTGCGCGATTCAAGACGGGCACGCCTGCCAGAGTCCACCGCGGCAGCATTGATTTTTCTGTGCTCGAGGAACAACCGGGCGAAGAGGATATCACCCCCTACTCGTCGCGCACGCCCTCGGACGCCTTTGAAGGGATAAAGCAAGTTCCCTGCCACATCGTTTACACAAATGAGAACACGCACAAGCTCATCCGCGACAACATACACCGCTCGGCTATGTATTCGGGCAATATCCGCGGAACAGGGCCGCGCTACTGCCCGTCTATTGAAGATAAGATAAACCGCTTTGCCGACAAGGAGCGTCACCAGCTCTTCGTCGAACCGATGGGAGAGAACACCGACGAGATGTACATCCAGGGTTTTTCGACCTCAATGCCCTCAGAGTTGCAGTACGAGATGCTGCACTCACTTAAAGGCTTCGAAAATGCAAAGATAATGCGCTACGCGTATGCTATAGAATACGACTGCATCGATCCCACAGAGCTCTTCCCCACGCTTGAGTTCAAGAAGATAAAGGGACTCTACGGCGCGGGGCAGTTCAACGGCACCTCGGGATACGAGGAAGCCGCAGCGCAAGGTCTTGTCGCAGGCATCAATGCCGCGCTCGCACTTGAGGGGCGCGAGCCGATGATACTTGAACGCTCGAGCTCCTATATCGGTACGCTTATCGACGACCTTGTCACAAAGGGTACGAATGAGCCCTACCGCATTATGACAAGCCGCTCGGAATACCGCCTGCTTCTGCGTCAGGACAACGCGGACCTTCGCCTGACAGATATAGGTCACCGCGTCGGACTTATAGACGATACGCGCTACGCCGCTTTTTGCGCCAAGCGCGAAGCGATAGAAAAAGAGATAAAGAGACTTAACACCACGTTTATCTCTCCTAATGAAAAGACAAATGCATTTCTGCGCTCTCACGGCACGACCGAGATAAACTCGGGCGCGTCACTCGGAGATATGCTCAGGCGTCCCCAGCTCGATTATGCTATTATCGCCGAGCTTGACCCCGACCGCCCGATGCTCGACAAGAGGATCGTCGAAACGGTCCAGGTAAACGTCAAGTACGAGGGCTACATCAAGCGCCAGATCGAAGAGGTAAAGAAATTCGAGAAGCTCGAACGCCGTCTTATTCCCGAGGACATCGACTACAATGCGGTCACGGGACTTCGCATAGAAGCAAGGCAGAAGCTATCGAAGATACGCCCCGCAAGCATCGGGCAGGCATCGCGCATCAGCGGCGTCTCCCCCGCCGACGTATCGGTGCTCTTGATATATCTTTCGCAGAAAGATATATCAGTAAGTAATAAGTAATAGTGAATAGGTAAGAAGTAATGAAAAAACCACCCGAGAGGGTGGTTTTTCATTTTAGTATATCCTTTATTATCTCACCTGCTATGATAAGCCCTGCGACGCTCGGCACGAACGGCGTACTTCCGGGCGAGCGTTTACCGGGGGTAGCTTCAAGCGAGGCCTTCACCGGCTCCTCGGTCGAGTAGAGGACCTTAAGCTTCTTCACCCCTCTTGCCTTAAGCTCGCGGCGCATAACACGTGCAAGCGGGCAGACCGAGGTCTTATATATATCCGAAATCTCAAGGCGCGTGGGATCGAGCTTATTGCCCGTGCCCATCGACGATATCATCGGCACGCCTGCCTTATGTGCACGCACGATAAGCTCTATCTTACTTGTGACCGAATCTATCGCGTCGGCGATGTAGTCGTATTTTGCGAGATCAAAATCATCCGCGTTCTCGGGCGAGTAGTACGTAAGATGCGCGTTTACCTTGGCAGATGGGTTGATATCAAGTATACGCTCACGCATAACTTCGACCTTGGGACGTCCCACGGTCGAGTGGAGTGCGATCAACTGGCGGTTGAGATTGGTGATATCGACCGTATCCGAGTCAAAGAGCGATATTTCGCCCACGCCCGCACGCGCAAGCGCCTCTGCGACATATCCGCCGACTCCCCCGATGCCGAAAACGGCGACGTGCGCCGATGCCAGTTTTTCGGTTGAGTCCTCGCCGAGCACCATCTCGGTACGTGAAAACTGTGATTTGTTCATAATAAGTACGCCAAAGAACATACTCATCCACCATTTTGCTTCGCAAAACGGTCCCCCTTCCCTTACTTAGGGAAGGCATAACGAGTTGTTCACCTTTTCTTTAAAATTTAATCATCTGTGCAAAATATTCATTTTGGCGACCGATGGTCGCCGCTACAGACGTCTTACCCATATATCTCGGCAACAATTGCATCACGAAGCTTACAAAGCGTTGCGTCATCCTTGCCGCCGATGGCGACACCGTCTATCTCATATGCGGCGATAATGGGTCCCGAGGTCGAGGATATCATTACCTCGTCTGCATCTTTTAGCTCGTCAAGCGTAAAGGCTCTCTCGATCACGGGAATGCCTACCGCCTTCGCCTGCTTTATCATATGCGCGCGCGCAATTCCGGGAAGAATGAGCTCGTCTGTCGGATGCGTGATGAGCGCGCCGTCCTTTAAGATATGCACATTGCTGTGCGCCGCCTCGGTAACATATCCGTCACGGACAAATACCGCCTCGTGCACGCCCGCCGCTTCGGCTTCTTGTGCCGCGAGCACATTGAGAAGCAGGTTTATCGTCTTGACATTGCAGATATGAAAACGCTTATCCTCGGTCGAAATGAGCTTTACCTTCTTGTAAAGATCCTTTATCGGGCAGGGCTTGACGTAGATGAAGAGCGACGGTTTGGTGTCACGCGGGAAAACGTGGTTTCTCGGTGCCGCGCCGCGCGTGAACTGCATATATATTGCCTTATTCGGGCATTCAAGTCTGCCGCACATATCAAGCACTATCGCGCGAAGCTCATCACGCGAAAAGGGAGTGTCTATTTTTATCGCCTTCGCGCTTCGCTCAAATCTGTCAAGATGATCCTCGAGCGCAAAGGGCTTGCCGTCAACGACAAGTACGAAGTCGTAGACTCCGTCGCCAAAGTAGAATCCGCGGTCAAGCGCGGGGATCATAAGTTTATCAAGCGGCGCAATGTTGCCGTTATAATATCCGATAGCTTCCATCAGTTTACCTCTTAAAACAAGAATATATAACTATTTTATCACAAAGAACAGTTCATTTCAATAAAATATATATATTTTTAAAAATGTTAAAAGCATTGACAATAGCGCCCAATGGGTGTATAATGAAATGTGGTCTGTGCAAACGGACACCCAATAAGGAATTATAAAGAATTATTCAAGGGGGAAATATAAAATGTTAACAGCAATCGTCGGAATCAACTGGGGAGACGAAGGAAAAGGAAGAATGGTAGACCTTCTCTCGAGCGAGCAGGATATCGTTATCCGTTACCAGGGAGGTAACAACGCGGGTCACACCGTTATCAACCACCTCGGTAAATTCATTCTCAACCTGCTTCCGTCGGGAATACTCCGCCCCGAGATCGTAAACGTAATGGGCAACGGTATGGTTATCGATATCAAACACCTTTGCGGTGAGATCGGCAGACTTCGCGACGCGGGAATAAAGATCACTCCCGAAAATCTCAAGATCTCCGACCGTGCGGTCATCTGTATGCCCTACCACGTTCAGCTCGATTGCCTCGAGGAGGACAGACTCGGTGACGCTAAATTCGGCTCTACACGCCGCGGTATCGCCCCCGTTTACAGTGATAAATATATGAAGAAGGCGCTCAGAATGGGCGATCTCTTCGAGCTTGACAAGATCGAGAGCCGCATCGACGCTATCGTTGAGTGGAAGAATCTCACAGTCAACAAGGCTTACGGCGCTGACGCTTGGAAGACAGAGGACATCATCGCGTACCTTAAGGAGTACGGCGACATCCTCAAGCCCTTTGTATGCGACACGGGCGTATATCTCTCCGAGGCTAATAAAGCAGGCAAGAGAATTATGTTTGAGGCACAGCTCGGTGCGCTCCGCGACATCGACTTCGGTATATATCCCTACACTTCCTCGTCCTCGACTATTGCGGCTTACGGCCCGATCGGCGCAGGTATCCCCGGATGCAAGCTCGACAACACTATCGGTATTATGAAGGCTTACTCGACCTGTGTCGGTGAGGGTCCCTTCACAGCCGAGATGTTCGGTGAAGAGGCAGAAGATCTCCGTCGTGCAGGCGGTGAGTACGGCGCGGCTACAGGCAGACCGAGAAGAGTCGGCGGATTTGACGTTGTCGCTTCCCGCTACGGCGTAAGAGTTCAGGGTGCAGACGAGATCGCGCTCACAAAACTCGACATCCTCTCCAGCCTTGACAAGATCCCCGTTTGCGTAAGCTATACAGTCGACGGCAAAGAAGTTCACGAGTTCCCCACAGGTAAGGCGCTCACAGATGCAACTCCCAACATCGAGTATATGGAAGGTTGGAAGTGCGACATCACAGGCTGCCGCAAGTGGGAAGATCTCCCGAAGGCCGCACAGGACTACATCCTCTACATTGAAAAGGTAGTTGAATGCCCGATCAAGTACGTATCGGTCGGCGCAGAAAGAGACGAGATCATAGTAAGATAATATTATGG
>CAYZHW010000089.1:0-6713 GCA_964478105.1 uncultured Lachnospiraceae bacterium
CCGCAGAGCCATTCTACGAGGTTAAAACGGAAAAGACCGATACTGCCCCAGTTTAATGCGCCGATAATAGAAAATATAAGAGCGATTCTGTCCATTATCATCCGAATCGTCTCCTTTCTTTTGACATTCAAAGTGACGTTTTCATACGTCGTATATATGTTTTCACAGAATGTTAATTTTTATTATAGCAAACAATTTCCAAAAAACAAGGAGCTGTGCATCAACACAGCTCTTTGTTTATTATTTGTTTTGGTTGTCTCCGCATTTTGAGCAGAAGATATCGTTTTCCTCAAGCTCGGCACCGCAATTTTTGCACATTTTTACTTTTCGTGCTTTGGCGATGTCGGCGCGAAGCGAGGATACCTTTTTGATACTGTCTTCGATCTCTGAGAAGAGATTTTCTATCGCTTCACTCTTGTCTTCGCCGCGGCGGACCTCAGCAAAACGAAGCTTTCCGACCTGCGAATAGAGCGAATCAAGTCTGTCTTCTTCCGCTTTAAGGCTTATTTTCTTTTTGGTCAGATCGGCAATGTCTTCTGTCTTTTTTGCCGCTTTGTTGACTGTGTTTGTTACCGTATATTTAAAGTCTTCCCAAAATGCCATAATAATACCCCCATTTATGTTTGCTTTAATTATTATACACGCATTTTCTTTTTGTGTCAATGAAATAAATTTAAACAAATCGGGAAATATTATTTACAGTAATTTACGGAGGAAGATATATGAATATCGAAAAGAAGACCTACAAAAAATATGCTGACGCAAGGGCAAAAAAATCTCCGACGGTAAAAAACTGCATCTGCGCCTTTATTTTCGGGGGACTTATTTGCACTATAGCGGAGATATTGCATTCGGTTTATTCGGATGTTTTGCTTATGGAAGAGGAGAACGCGCTCACGCTTGTCTCGGTGACGCTTATCTTTGCCGCGGCATTGCTTACGGGGATCGGAGTTTTTGATAAGATCGCAAAGGTTGCGGGCGCGGGTACGCTCGTGCCTATTACGGGATTTGCAAACTCTGTTGTATCGCCCGCAATAGATACAAAAAAAGAAGGATGGATACTCGGTGTCGGCGCGAAGATCTTTACTATAGCGGGGCCCGTGCTACTGTACGGGATCCTCTCGGGCGCGGTGTACGGTGTGATATATTGGGTGTGTGAGCGTTTTTTCTAATGTAACACTCCCTTTGCCGCGTCGATGACCGTTTCGTTGTCTTCGGTCATAGCAAGAAGGACGAATCTTCCCGTGATAAAGACGGTAGCAGACTCTGCAACCGTCTTTTCTTCATCTTTGCCGCCTCTGTTCACAAGTGTTTGCACCGCATCGATGCGTTTGCGGCACATTGCGGCGATCTCAGCTGTATCATCTATTGTTTTTGCCTTAAAAACGGCATATTCGCAAGGCGTGGTAAATGATGATATGCGAAGCGCGTATGATTCGATCGTCTCAAACTCGCTCGGATATGTGCCGTTGCCGAAAAGGGCGGATATAAGCTGATCGGAGATATACTCATCTTCGCCAAGTTCAGCATCACTGAAATAGACCTTTCCGGCGGGGGCATTCGGACAGCTTGCACTTATGGCAGATATCACCTCCCTGACGTTGGCATCGTTATCGCAAGAGCAAAAGACTGCAAGAACAGAAAAAAGCAAAATGAATACCGCAATTTTTTTTAAATTCATCTTATCACCTCAAAACAGACTATGACATTTTTCCAAGAAATATTAATATGAAGCATAAGATTGTGCGTATTGAGGAAAAATATCTGTGAAAAAGACAAATAAAGGAGTATATATGCAAAAGGGAATTATAAAGCTCGCAGATCCGCCTGTGATACTTTCTGCCGCGTCTGTTGTCGGCTCAAAGGAGCACGATGGACCTATCGGGAATTGCTTTGATCTGCACGATCCCGAAAATAAATTCGGTATGAAGACCTGGGAGAAGTCCGAGAGCGAGATGCAACGGCTTGCACTCAATACGGCAATGGCAAAGGGGAAGATAAAGGACGATGAGCTTGACGCTATGTTTGCGGGGGATCTTTTAAATCAGTGTATCGGCTCATCTTACGGACTGCTCGATTTTAACATACCTTACTTCGGTCTGTACGGTGCCTGCTCGACTGCGGCGGAAGGGCTGATACTTTCGTCTATGCTTGTCTCGTGCGGCGCGTACAATAAATGCGCGGCTGTTGTCTCCTCGCATTACTGTTCGGCAGAGCGGCAGTACCGCTTTCCGCTCGAATACGGGGGACAGAGACCGCCTACGGCACAGTGGACGGTGACGGGGGCGGGCGCATTTATTCTTGGGAAAGGCGAGGGGCGTGTGCGAGTGGTCGACGTGCTCCCCGGAATCGTTGTTGACAAGGGGATCAATGACGCAAACAATATGGGCGCGGCGATGGCACCCGCAGCAATGGGAACGATAATAAGATATTTTTTCGAGTCGACGATGGTACCGTCGGATTTTGATCTTATCGTGACAGGTGACCTCGGACTTGAGGGAAGTGCGATACTAAAAGATCTGCTGCTTACGGCGGGGATCGATATAAAAGGCAATCATCTTGACTGCGGGGTGCTTATATTTGACGGCGAAACGCAGGACACGCACGCGGGCGGCTCGGGATGCGGATGCAGTGCCGTCGTGCTTGCATCCTACCTTTTGCCGATGCTGAAACACGGAGATCTCAAAGACATTCTTTTCATCGGCACAGGAGCGATGATGAGTCCGTCAAGTCTACAGCAGGGCGAGGCAATACCGTCGATCGCGCATCTTGTGCATATAAGCGCGGGGGGTGAAGGGAAATGATGAAATTCGTTTGGGCATTTGTTATCGGCGGCGCGTTTTGCGTGATAGCGCAGATCTTAATAGATAAAACCAAACTGACGCCCGCGCGCATCCTTGTTGCATACGTGACGGCAGGCGTTATTCTCGGTGCGCTTGGGCTCTACGAGCCTATAGTAAAACTTGCGGGGTGCGGCGCGACAACACCGCTTACGGGATTCGGATATGCTATATCAAAGGGCATACGCGAGGCGGTGAACGAGAGAGGCCTTATCGGTGCGCTGACAGGCGGTTTTACCGCCGCCGCAGGCGGGTCTGCCGCCGCCCTCTGTTTCGGATATCTTGCGGCGCTGATATTTAACGGAAAGCCGAAGTAAGAACGGTGGGGAGGGACTTTTTATAAAAAGTCCCTCCCCACGCCCTTCTTCCAAAATTTTTAGAGCATTAAGTTAGAGCATTAAGATATGTTATTCTGCGGGATATTTTATCTCAATGGTGTTTACATAGTCTGTCAATCTTGCCAAAGCTTTTTCGTATTCATCTTCTCCGAATGCATACAATTCAAGATGATACAAGGAGGACTCGTACCCATATATCAACTTGAATTTATACAGAGTGTGTTCATAATGCTCGTGATCCTCTTCGGGACCTGCTTTCGACACAACTATCGTGTAAGGCATTCCGAAATCGGTCGTGGATTCGACTAAGATATCGGTAGTCGGTTCGTAGTGATGCACCTCATTTATAATGAGTCCCTTTTCGGTATTATCGATCTTGCCGAAAGAACCGTCCTTTGTTACTGTATATACTTTCATAATTGCATACCACGGAGCGGACCCTCGGTCGTATCTGCTGAGGGCAAAACTGACATACATCGTGCTTTCTATCTGCCCCGGAATGAATGACTCTTCGGATGTTCCCGAAGTGATATACGAGACTATTTTGTAATCGCGGGGAATGGTTATATCGCCTGCAACGAAGGGAAGCTCATAAAAAACTTGCCACTCGTCTATGCTGTCGAATTCGAAACCGATACCGGGATTAGGGATGCGCTCGGCTATCTTGTTTAATACCTCTTCAGGCAGCTCGTAATTGCTCTCCATAAGAGCAAACGAATAGTCTTTTTGATTTTCGTCTATCTCCACTTCGGGCGTCAGCCACATGATGCCTGCCGCTGCGGCAGTGCCGCACAAAAGTATTGCGAGTATGGCGGCGACAAGTGCGGCCTTGTTGATCTTTAACGAACTCATCTTTACGCTAACGCCGGATTCTCTTGCCTCTATGACATACCTTTCGTTTATGTTTCCTAAGGCTTCAAATATTTTTTCATTTGTCATAATTAAAAACCCTCCTTGGTTAAGTGTTTACGTAGCTTTCTGCGAAGACGTGTGAGAGTCATTGATACAGTACCTTCTTTCATACTTCGGCGCGCGGCAATTTCCTTTGTTGAGTCCGCGTACCAATATCGGCATATAAAAATGCCTCTGTCTTTTGGAGAAAGGGTATCCAAAAATTTATTTACGGCGTCCGTAAGCTCTTTTGTGCAGATCTCTTTTTCAACGTCGGTATTGCCCGACAACAGCTCCGAAAGCTCATCAAGAACGAGGTGAAATTCTCCGCCTCCGCGCTTGTATGCGGTGTTTTGTCTGTGTCGGCTAAGCGACAGGTTTCTTGTGATCTTTCCGAGAAATGCGGCAAAATTTTCGGGTATTTGCGGCGGAATGGTGTTCCAAGCGCTAAGGTATGTGTCGTTCACACATTCTTCGGCGTCTTCTTCGTTGTTCAGTATGTTTTTAGCGATAGTTTTGCAATATCCGCCGTATTTTTCTGCTGTGGCGGGAATCGCGCCCTCATCCCTGTCTAAGTATAGCCGAACGATCCTTGCATCCTCCAATAAGCTCACTCCTTTCTGTTTTTCCCTTTCACCTATATAGACGGAAGTTATCGTCAAATCCCACACAGTTTAACAAAAAAATCACACGGCGTCAAGCCGTGCGATCTTTTTGTTATGGAGTTATTCTGCGGGGTAGTGTACTTTGAAGGTACTTACGATCTCCTTTAGCATATAAACCATTTCGTCCCCATCTTCGGGGGAGTATATTCTTCCGTCCAATTCAAACAAAGCAGAATCATAACCGTAATAGAGATTGATTGCGGCTTGGTATTCATCCGGGTCTCGAGGCGGTCTCGAGGGGTATTCTTCCAGATTGAAGACGGTTTTGGTTATAACATACGGAATACCTGACGAAGTTTTACCTTCTTCTAAAAGTTCATAGGATTGTTTTTGGTTAGTATTTCGGATTATTTTAAATTCCTTTGCCGCTTCTTTGCTTAACGGAACTCTGACGGTGATATCACCGTGCCACGGAACTCTTGTTACTATTCCGTCAACATAGTAGCTCTAGGATGCACCGAAAAAGGTATACATATTATACGGCTTTAATTCGCCGTTTGTTTCTTTAAAATACACCGCAGTTGCAATATCGCCGTAGGTAGTGTCTCCAGAGATGCACAATGTGCCGTTGGGGTGATTTATGAGTTCCTTGCTTGAATCTTTATCTGTATCAATGTAATCGCTTGCTACAAACGGGATATCGAAAAAGTTTTGCCATTCTTTTATCGTCTTAAATATATACAGCCTGCGTTCGCCCGATTCGCCTGAAACTCCCCATGTATCAAGGATATTTTGTACAGTCTCGTCAGGGAGCTCAACATATCCGCCGTCGTATACGAGGCTAAAGCCGTTTTCTTCCTTTTGAATTTTCGGTGCCAGCCACATAAGACCCGCGGCGGCAGCAGTGCCGCACAAGAGCAGGGCAAGGACTGCGGCGACAAGTGCGAGCTTGTTCGTTTTGAAAATGCTTTTCAGTGTGCGTTTTTTGGTGTATTCTTCCGATTCGTTGATGTAGTCCTCGTTTATACCTTCGAGGATCTCATAAAGCTTTTCGCTTTTCATAGCATAAATCCTCCTTTTATAAGATACTCTTTAAGGCTTTTTCTTGTTCTGGTGAGAGTCATCGTTACCGCGCTTTCTTTCATGCCGAATCTGTCGGCAATATCCGCGATGCTCTCGGTGTGCCAATACCGACGGATGAAAATACTTCTTTTCTTCGGCGAGAGCGTGCCGAGAAAGGCATTGACCGCCTCCGTGAGCTCTTTTTCGAAAAATTCTTTTTCCACGTCGTTTTTGCCCGAGATGAGCTCGGCGAGCTCATCGAGCACGGCGGGAAGCTCTCCCGCACCGCGCTTGTCGGCGGTGTTTTTCTTGTAGCGGTTTAAAGAGATGTTTCTCGTTATCTTTCCGAGAAAGGTCGCAAGGTTTTGGGGTCTGTGCGGCGGGATGGAGTTCCAGGCGTACAGATAGGCACTGTTGACACACTCTGCCGCGTCTTCGGCATTGCCGAGGATGTTTTTTGCGATAGCGGTGCAGTAGGCACCGTACTTTTCACCCGTGGCCGATATCGCGCTCTCATCTCGCTCAAAATACAATTCAACTATTCTTACATCATCCATAGGAAGACCTCCTTTCACCTATATACACAACTTTCAGGGTAAAACAACACTTTTTTATTAAAAAAATACACGCCATCAAATTGACGGCGTGTACTAATTTTTTATTAAAAGTTTTTGAAGGTTACAAGGAAACTTTTTTCAAAAAGTTTCTTTGCGTACTCCTTACTCAGCGTCCTTTGCAGCCTCTGCGATGACCTTCTGAGCAACGTTGCCGGGAACTTCCTCGTAACGAGCGAATGCGAATGTGAACTTGCCGCGTCCCTGCGACATAGCGCGAAGAGCGATGGTGTAATCGTTCATTTCAGCTTCGGGGACCTCGGCTTCGATGGTCGTGTAACCCTTCTTGCCCTCAACGCTCTCCATACCGAGCATTCTGCCGCGGCGCTTGTTGAGGTCGCCGATAACGTCGCCTACGATACC